>NZ_QUHG01000010.1:0-122953 GCF_003479505.1 Roseburia sp. AF15-21
AGAACTCAAGGCTGCTTTTTCGTTTACACCAACTCCGATTGTTTCCTTAACAGTTTGTCTGACTGATAAATAATTTAATAACTGTTTTACAAAGCACTTTAGCCAATAATAGGTTAGAGTGCTTTTTTCATGCCATAAAAGGAGGTGATTGAAGCACAACGCATCGGGGAAAGCCCGATTAATCTTTACAACAGGCATTGCCTGATAATCATATAGTAAAAAAACAAAGACAGAGAGGAATGTATATATTCCATTCGGAAATCAGCCGGATTGGAATGTGTACATTCCTTTCTGGCTTTTTCCATATCTGTCACACATCAAGAAAAAGGAGATTTTTATCATGAGAAAAGAACAGATTACAGTAACTAACAATTCAGTCTGCAATAGTGCAGAAAACAAGGGTTTGGAGGGAAAAGGCATGAAGAGAAGATTACTTCATTTTAAGAAAAGAATGGTTCCGGCAGTATCCGGAGCACTTATGGGAGTAATGCTTATGAGCACTACTTGTTTTGCAGCAGGTACAGGTACTTCCGCAGTAACACAGCCGCTTGAGAATTTAAAGACACTTATCATTGCAGTCATTGGTGCGGTTGGTGTCATCATTCTTGCAAAGAATGTTATGGAGTTCGCACAAGCCTACCAGCAGCAGGATTCATCTACCATGAACTCCGCTCTGAAAGGAATTGTGGCAGGTGTCATGATGGCTGGTATTTCAACAGTTCTGACATTCTTAGGCTTCTAAGATTAGGGAAATGCATTTCCCCTTTTAGTAAAAGGAAAGAGGTGAATAACAAGTATGGATATTTTTAAGCTTGGTGATAAGATCCTTGCACTTCTTGAGGCAGTGTTTGGGTTTTGGAACAATCAGATATCCCTGGTCTTTGCAATGCTTGGACAGTCACCGGTCAGTTTCAAGGGCGGAGGTCCCTGGGCAGTCATTGAGGGTATAGAGCCGGTCTTTGTAGCGGTCGGCTCTTCCCTCGTTGTGCTGTTCTTTGTTATCGGTTTCTGCTCGGAAAGCATAGATGTAAAAGATGAGATGAGGTTTGAGTCTATATTTCGTATGCTTATCCGACTGGGACTTGCAGAATGGTTTGTTGCAAATAATGTCACGATTATGAAAGCGTTTTTTACTTCCATAGGAAATCTGGTGGGACTTATATCTGCGGGGACAACGACGCAGCTTGCCATTGACAGTACACAGGCAGACATCATTAAGGGACTCGGATTTGGTGAGAGTCTGGTAATGCTGATACTTACAGCTTTGCTTGCAATCATCATTATTATCTGTGGATTCTTTATCATTTACACAGTGTATTTCAGGTTCTTAAAGATACTGATTATTGTGCCGCTTGGTGCGATTGCATGCTCCACAATGGCAGGAAACAGAATGGTCAGTCATACAATGGCTACCTACTGCAAATATTTTCTTTCGTGTGTATTCGAGGCAGTAACGATGGCACTTGCAATTGTGGTATGTAATGCATTTATCAATGCAGGACTTCCGGCATTTACAGGAAGTTACGCTGACTGGGCACAGACGCTTATTTATTTGTGTGAAATGACATTTACGATAGCAATGACTGTTGGAAGCGTGAAGGGTGCACAGACACTTACAAGCAAGGCATTTGGATTATAGAGGGAGGCAGAAATGGATAATGAAAAGAAACAGGTTACTTATAATTCAAGCATAACCGGAGAAACGCAGGTGACATTTGATATCCAGCAGTATATGAATAACAGGGCAATGTTTATCGGTCTTATGTGTAATGAAGATGGATATGAGGAGCCTTTTGGGGATGTGACTGTGAATTTGTCGGTTGCAGCACCAAATTACTGCGGATATCTGAATGTGAATGACATGCCGGATATTGAAAAGTTTATTACAGACAATGACCTTGGAGAGTTTACAGGATTCACGCAAAGGAGCGGTTTCTGCGAATATCCGCTTTATCTGTTCAATGTGGATAAGCTTAGGGAACTGTGTCCGGATGGAATGGATAAGTATGAGGCGAATATTGGAATGACAAGAAAGCCGGAAACAAAGGATTTATCAAGATAGGAGGCAGGGACAATGGTAATCGAAGTAAACAAGGATATTGACCGCTATCAGGAATCGGTTGCGATGGGACTTACTGCAAGGCAGCTTATATTTTCCATTGCAAGCGTAGTGGTCGGTGGCAGTATTGTCCTTCTTCTTTACAAGTATATCGGTCTTACGGGTTCTGCTTATGTGGCAATTCCATGTGTGGCACCGATTGCTCTTGGCGGATTTTATTCCTTTAATGGGATGAATTTCTACGAGTATATGGGAAAGAAACTGCATTTTATGTTTGGCAACAGGGCGCTTACCTATGTATCAACAGAGGGAGAACCTGCAATAAAGCAGTTAGAAGCAGAACAGAATGAACAGGTAAAGAAGAAAGGCAGAAAGGCAGAACAGGAGACTGTAACAGCTGATTCGGCTGTAAAGAAGCAGGAGGAGTTTGAAGCAATGAAGAAAAAGACGAGAAACATGCTGCTTGGACTTGTCGCAGTCATTGTGGCGGCAGTAGCAGGCATTGCAGCATATAAGGCAATGCATTAGAAACGAATAGTATCTGACCGCAAGGTCGGGAACACAGCCCGCAGGGTGAAGTTCCCGGCGGGCTTTCATTATAAGAAAGCGAGGTTAGAGACATGGGTTTATTTACAGACGGATTTAAGTTATTAAAGAAGGCGAGTGAGCCTTTGTATAAGACACCTAAATCCATTCAGGAAACCATAGAGATTATGGCGGTGGCTGAAAACGGCATTTTTGAAGTAAGCAAAAATAAGTATTCCAAATGCTACCGCTTTCAGGACATCAATTACACGACAGCAACCGAGGATGAGCAGATCGGCATATTTGAGAGATACTGTAAGTTCTTAAATTCGCTGGACTGTAATTATAAGATTACGATCAACAATAAGAACAAAAACATGGATGAACTCCGTGACAAGGTTCTGATTGCTGAGAAAAATGATGGCTTCAATAATTATAGAAGTATCTACAATGACATCATTGAGGAGAAGATTATTGAGGGCAGACAGGGGATTGAGCAGGAGAGATACCTGACGATCACGATAGAGAGAAAGAACTTTGAGGAGGCAAAGGCACAGTTTGCAACCCTTGAGGCAACGATACACAAGGCTTTCATTGAGCTTGGTGCGGAGATTGTACCGCTTAATGGCAATGAGAGACTGAAAGTGCTCTATGACTATTATCATCTTGGAGATGAGGGCAGCTTTGATTTTGATATCAAAAAGGCTAAGAAGGTCGGGGCAGATTTTAGAAATGATCTGTGCAATGGCATGGTGAAATATTTCCCAGACCATTTTGAGGATGAGAGTAAATTCTGCAAGGCACTTTTCATCAAAAAGTATCCGAGCAGTTTATCAGACAGATTCATCAATGAGATTACTTCACTTCCGGTTCATTCCATCACGAGCATTGATGTGGTGCCTGTTCCCAAGGATTTGACCACAAAGGTGCTTCAGAAGAAATACCTTGGCATTGAGTCGGATATCATTAAGCAGCAGAGAGTCCGTAATAAGAATAACGATTTTTCTACGGAAATCTCATATGCCAAGAGAACGGAGAAAAAGGAGATTGAGGAAATCATGGATGATGTCCGTGAGAATGACCAGTGCCTTTTCTTCGTGGGAGTAACTATTATTCTTATGGCAGAAAGCAAGAAGGAGCTTGAGAGTGTATGTGAGACTGTGGAGACTATCGGAAAACGTAACAGCTGCACGATTGATACACACTACTTAAAGCAGAGGGAAGCACTCAACACAGCACTTCCGATTGGAGTAAGACAGGTGGAGACAATGCGTACCCTACTTACCCAGTCACTTGCGGTGCTTATGCCATTCAATGTGCAGGAACTTAATGACAGCACCGGCAATTACTATGGTATCAACCAGATCAGCAAGAATGTGAATATCGGTAACAGAAAGAAGCTCATCAACGGAAATGGCTTCGTTTTCGGAGTGCCGGGTTCCGGTAAATCCTTCTTCTGTAAGATGGAGATGGGCAGCGTATTCTTGTCGGGAGATGATGAGATAATCGTCATAGATCCAATGAACGAATACTTTGATATAGCTGATACTTATGGTGGAACTGTAGTAAATATGTCCACCTACACGGATAACTATGTGAATCCGCTGGAGATGGACGTATGGAGTCTTGATCCGAATGATTCCAAAGGAATGGTAAGAGAAAAGGGCGAGTTTATGCTTGGACTTTGTGAGCAGTGTATCGGAGACAGCTTAAATTCAAGACAGAAGTCAATCATTGATCGTTGTGTGAGAAAGCTGTATATCGACATTGCAAGGAGCAAAGAGAAGTATATCCCGGTGATGAGTGATTTTTACGATATCCTTATGGCACAGCCGGAGGATGAGGCAAAGGACATTGCATTGTCTTTGGAGCTTTTCGTAAATGGTTCACTTAATATCTTCAATCATCAGACAAATGTGGATGTGGATAACAGATTCACAGTATATGGCATCAGGGACTTAGGTACGGAGCTTAGTCCTATCACAATGCTTGTCATGATGGAGTCTATTCAGAACAGGATTGTTGAGAATGGCAAGAGAGGCAAGGCAACATGGCTCTATATTGATGAGTTTCACGTCCTGCTTAATTCCGAGTATTCTGCAAAATATCTGCAGCAGCTCTGGAAGAAAGTAAGAAAGCAGGGAGGACTTTGTACCGGTATCACGCAGAATGTCGTCGATCTGTTGCAGAACTATACAGCAACCACAATGCTTGCAAACTCTGAGTTTGTGGCACTCTTAAAACAGGCGAATACAGACAGTTCCAAGATGGCGGAAGTTATCGGGGTATCAGAGGCACAGCTTAGATTCGTAACCAATACCGCATCGGGAATGGGACTTATCAAGTGTGGCTCTGTGGTGATTCCGTTTGATAATCAGATTAGCAAGGATACAGACCTTTACAGACTGTATAACACCAACATTCATGAGAAGATTGCAGAACAGAAGAAGCGTGAAATGCAGAACAATGTCGAATAATGCTGATAGAGGTCGCAATTTGCGACCTCAAAGCATAGCCATCCGGGAAGCTGGGTGGCTGTTTTGCATATTGAGTGAAAGAAGGTGAGAACATTGAAGATAAAGAAAGTGGATGACAAACCAATGGTCATTCACACCAAGGAGAAAGCCAAGATTCATGCCCACGAGCCAAAGGGTGCCAAGATTAAAGGCAGCAATATCTATACAGTAGAGAGAGGACCGAAAGTGCATGATGCTAAAGCCAATGAAATGGATAAAAAAGCATCTGCAAAATTGATGCTTCAGAAAAGTACTGATGGAAAGAGTACTTATAGAAAGAGTACCATTCATCAGTCGGAGGCTAAGGATAAAGGTCTTTCTAAGTTTAAGCGTAACATCAGAGAGTCAGGAACTTCAATCAAGACCAAGAATACCAATCTTCACATTGCAGGAAGAACTGGAGCACTTGCAGCCGGGGCAGTAACAGAGCAGGTGGAAGGCGGGCAGGAGGTATCGCAGGCAGCATATCTTGCATATGAAGCAAGCCGCCCTGTTACCGGAACTGCTTCTAAGGGCGCAGCACTTTTCAGGAAAAAGGCGGCAGCCGAGGCAAAGAAGCGTATCAAGAAGGTAGAGGCAGGAAAGAAGCTGGCAAAAAAGACAGCAAAGAAAGCTGCCAAAGATACAGCCAAGGCGGTAGCTAAAGAGACGGCAAAAGAAACAGCCAAGACTACTGCCAAGGTTGTAACAAAAACTGCAACAAAGGCAGCTGCTACAGCGGCAGGAACAGCGGTTGCACCGGGAGTTGGCACTGCAATCGGCATGGCTGCCGGATATGCTGCAGGTGTGTCCATAGAGGTCAAGGATGAAAAGATGACCAACCGGAGCAGGAAGATAAAGTTCTTTCTGGATAAGATGAAAGCACAGGAGAATCAGACAGACAGCGTGGCAAAGCTGGTAAAGGATCTGATTGTGCGAAAAGCGATTACCTGGGTAAAGGCAGCTGCACCGATTATCGGATTGGTGCTTTTATTACTTGTTCTTGTAGTTGCCATGATTGCGGTTCCGGTTATAGCGGTGATAGCAATCCTTTACAATTCTCCATTTGCTTTATTTCTGCCACCACTTGAATCAGGAGATACCGTGCAGACAGTAACGAGTGCTTATGTGCAGGAGTTTAACCGGGATGTTAATACGAAAGTGAATGAGCATACCGGATATGACCTTGGAGAGCTTGTATATGTGGATTATGAAGGTATGGAAGAAAACCCAAGCAATTACTATGACATCATGGCAGTCTATATGGTCAAGCATGGTGTCGGAGATACAGCAACAGTCATGAATGATACTTCAAAAGGCTGGCTGCAGGCAGTTGTAAATGATATGTGTTCATACACCACAAGCACCGGAACAAAGGATGTGGAAGAAACGGATGCAGACGGCAGTGTAACTACTGTCACAAAGTCGGTTCTGTATGTGAATGTCACACTAAAATCGTACAGGGATATGATTTCGGTCTATGGATTTAATTCTGATCAGGTGGAAATGCTTGAGCAGATCATGAGTCCGGAGTTTATGGGACAGCTTGGATATGCCGGAAGCGGAAGTGGCGGCGGAGGCGGAAGTCCTGGAGTAAGCTCCATGACTGAGGATGAAATCAATGCCATCCTAAACGGAATTACAGACAGCAGGCAGAAAACAGTCTGCTCCTATGCACTTCACAGAGTTGGCTTCCCTTATAGTCAGGATTTAAGAGACAGCGGTAACTATTATGACTGCAGCTCCTTAGCCTATTATTCATGGAAGGATGCAGGCGTGGATATTAGTTACGGCGGTGCAACCACAGCGGCAGCGGAGGCACAGGGACTGGATGAAGCCGGAAAGACAGTCTCCTTTGATGAGTTACAGCCGGGAGACCTTATCTTCTACAGTTTTACAAGCAACGGAAGATATAAGAACATCAGCCATGTGGCAGTATATGTCGGAAATGGCAAGGTGGTAGAGGCACTTAATGAAAGTCTTGGTGTGGTCTACAGGGATGTGGCAAGCACAGGAAAGATTGTTGTGATTGGAAGACCATAACAGAAAATTTGCTGAGAGGGCATAGTCCCTCTCTGAGACTGGAGGTAAGAATGGATTTAAAAGATATGATACTGGTAACAGAAAACGACAGGGGAACAGAGATAAATATGCTGATGACTCTGGATGATTATAAGAGTTTTATAGCAATTGATGACATGTCAGAGCTTGCAGACCATCTGTTGCAGCTTGGAAGGACACTTGGTGAAGCAGATAACTTCACAGAGTATTACAGGGCAGCAAATGTAACTGTATCTGCGAGATTCTGTCTGGATGATATTCAGCTGGGACATTTTCTTCAGGGATTTTATAACGATTCCAAAAAATTTCGGTTTGATAAAGAAGCCAGTTCTTCTGAATGTGTTGCAAAGCTTAAGGAGATTGGAATGACCGATAAGGGCTGGGTGGATGATTTTAACCTGCATTATGAAATGGAGAACCGCTCATTTGAAAGGGGACAGACATTTCATAACTTCAATGACCATGATTACATGGTGCTTGAAGCATTATCACCAAGAAATCTTGTGGTGATGGATATGAAGTCAGGTTCTCTTACAATCGCCCTTGGTGCGACAGAGTATAAGCGTTATCCGAAGGATGAGAAGCCTACAAAGGACAATACCACAATCGGGGTATCGTGGGAGCATGGCATTTATCTAGGTTCCACACTTTCAACTACAAATTTCAAGGCATGCAAGAGGGAGTATGGCACACCGGAAAAGATAGAGGATATCTATGATTACAGGGCAAAGCTAAAGCAGAAGTTCTATTTTTATCAGGATATGTCAAAGGATGATGATGTACCGAAGAAGCTGCAGAATGACTTCCTTCACCAGATGTATGAGGATTTTGGAACGATTGAAGAGGACTGTTTTTACGACAGGCTGGAAGATGGAAAGTACGATGAAGGCTTTAAGGAAAGACAGGTAAAGGAAGAAAAGAGCCGGTGATGAGATTTTTACAGGAGGCGATATCATATGGAACAGGAATTTGATGTTGAGATAAAAGAAGTGCTTTCACGAGTACAGAAAGTAAAGGCAGAGTCGCTTGACGATGCCATCAATAAGGCAATGGATATGTATTATGCAGAGCAGATAGTCCTTGGAGCAGAGGACATGAAGGGAGTTGATTTTGCGCCTATCAGCGAAGGTCAGCTCCCTTATTCATTAAAAGAAAACGGAGGAAAAGCAAGATGAAAAGTGATTCAACAACAGTAATTAAGAACATGGAGTTTTTAGTAAAGGAACTTCATAAGGAGTGGGACAGATCGGGTGCTTCTAAGGCATCCGTTATTATTTCCCTTGAGGAAGTAGATGGTATCAATGATAAGTTAAAAGAGATTATCTATCAGACACAGAAGTCAGTCGATGAGGATGAGCTGACCTTTAAACAGAGCATTGCAAAGTCCAAGGAGTGCTATGTGATTCTTCGTGTGGTGCGTAAGATTGCAAAGAAAAAGGATAAATGCGAAAAACAGGCAATCGACAATAAATTTGCAATCGAGCTGGATAAGGATGAGTTAAAGCTATTTAAGGGATTGTTTGCAGAGATGTTTAAGTAGAGGAGGACAAAGGTATGGGCGTTGATATGAAGGTCAAAGCGATATACGATTCTGAAATTGGTAACATCACAAGATCAGAAAAGAACTGGAAGGATGTGTTAAAGGTCGCAGGTCAGTTATACCGCTATGAATTTGACAATATCGTTATGGTAACAGCTCAGAGACCTCCGGAAAAAAGCACACTCATGGCAGATTATGATACCTGGAAAAAGGTGGGAAGATATGTAAAGCGTGGTGCGAAAGGCTGCGCCATCTTCCCGTCAAGGGCACTGAATCCACGCATGAGGTATATCTTTGATATCAGTGATACCGGAGGGAAGAATGTTAAGTTGACATGGGACCTTGAGGGAGAAAATCTTAAAGATTATGTGGATTTTCTTGTGTCAGAAGGTCAGATTGAGCAGTACGATAACAGCGACAGGGAGTCTCTAAAAAATATATTAAAACAGTTTACAGGAACAGATGTTTGGTTTATAATAAAAGAAGAGTTCGGAGACCGAATGACCGAGCTTATGCAGCTATCAGGTAGTGTGATAAAGGAAGAAAGTAAGAAACGCAATGGCTTACAGCAGGAAATGGACATGGAGCAGCTTGTATATGCAAGTGTCATGTATGCTGTAGGGACGAGATGCGGATTTGACTTATCTGTGCAAGAACAGGATTTTAGTCAGATCGTAAATATCAAAGACGAAGAGATCATTTACCGTCTTGGTTCCATTGTATGCGATGTCTCCTGTAGTGTTCTTAGAGAATTTAGTCGTAACTTAAAGGCAATCGAGAGCGAAAGGAGAATTGGATATGTTAGAAGAAATGACTTACAAGGAAGTGGACGGACTGCTTTATCCGCAGATAGAGATGCCGGACGAGACGGAGGATCTCACGAAGCTGGGCAAATACGGAAGGATGGCGATGAACTATCTAAAGGAGAACGAGCCGGCAAGATACAAGACGCTGATGAGATTCGGGAAGATGTACGAGAAGATGTCAGCGGTAGAGGAGGAAGCGAACCAGCTGTACGACCAGCTGGAGATGCAGTATCTGGCGAAGCACAAGCCACAGAATCCGTCATCGACAATGGAGATGTGGAAGATAAGAGAGCAGGCGAAGATGCAGGCAGAGGAAGTGGTACTGAATCAGATAGTGATGCGATTCCACTAGAATCAGATGATACAGAACTGAATAGGGAACTTGATGAAATCAATTCATTGGGTGTTAGTAAGGAAGCCGAATATACACAGGCTTCCTTTTTTTTCGACCAGAACGGGCAGGCAAGCATTGGCACCATTCATACTGAGGACGAAAACAATAATCAGTTTATGCGTCAGTTCGAGCAGGACAGAAAAGCTGCATTAGCAGGTAAATACAATTACCTGAATCCCAAAAAGTCTGCAACAGTACCAAGTGAGTATATCAAACAGGTGCTTATGAGAGGTACAGGTTTTATCGGTGGTAAGGGCAGGGTATGCAAGATTTTTGAAACAGAGATTGATGCAGGAACCAGGGCAAAGCGTATCAAAGCAGAATATGGTCAGGGAGGTGCAGGCTGGCCGGTTGACGGACTGGGACTGCACGGATATGACACATTTCATGGGAATGGACTGCGTTTTCAGTGGCGAGATGAGGATGGAGAGGTTGAAGGATATGTTTCGTGGAAAGATATCGAAAAAGAGCTTGGTGTCCTTATTCTTACAGGGGAATACCAGCCTGAGACACCTCGTATTGATGAGCTTGCGATGGACGGACTCCGTGAGGATGATGAGGTCATTGATGCCGAATACCGGGAAGTGGAACCGGAGGAGGCAGAATCAGAGATTGATGATTATGCAATACCGGATGAGCCGGAGAGCTATGCTTCTAACAGAGATTATGTAAGTGCAAAAGGCATGACACCACAGGAAACTGCCGATGAAGACCGCATGGTAACACAGGCAGAATATGGTGCAGAGATAGAAGCTGAAACAACTGAAAAAGATCCATCAGAGCTTCAGTATATTACACCGATTGATTATGCCAAGCGTATTGCAGAGCTTGATGAAGACCTGCGTGATGCGGCGGAGATTCTTGTAACAGATTGCAGCTGCTACACTCCGTTTAGGGCATTCCTTATGGATGTGGTGCAGTCTGATTTTGCATTTATGCCCAATAAACTTGACCTTATCAGGGATATTGCATTAGGGACAGATAATGCAGAAAGAAAGGCATATTCCAACAATAAGTATGGTCTTGTGGAGTACTCAATCAGAAGTGGATATGTGAAGATCAGCTATAAGAACAGGAATGGTGTGCGTAAGGAAGGTGCTCTCGACTGGCGTGAGTTATATGAGATTTTATCCTATATGGTAAAACAGCCATTTTACTGCGGAGAAGACCAGAAAAAGTATTATCAAGAGATAAAGCAGAAGGCTGACAGGGATAAGATGAATCCGGTCTATAAGAGATTCTTTGACATCGAGGATAGTGTAAAAGCTAATCGTCTTGAAACCAGGGAAAGAGCAATAGCGAATGGATGGGAAACCAAGATTGATGAGAATGGACATGTAGTTTCAGATGATGTGGTATCAGTATCTGTGGATGATATTCAGGCTGATACAGAATCACAGGAAACTGTAGATTTTACACCAAAGCAGGAACCAGTACAGCAAGTAGAAAGTCTTGAAAATGAGAAGAATGTTGCCGGGCAGACGAAGCACAACTTCCATTACAATCTCTGGGAAATGGAAAAAGGCGGTGCCAAGACCAGATATCAGTGGAATATGGATGCAATTCGTACTTTAAAGCAGATTGAATCAGAAAACAGGCTTGCAACACCGGAGGAACAGAAAACCTTGTCGAAGTTTGTCGGATGGGGCGGACTGTCACAGGCATTTGACGAGGAAAACGCAGGCTGGAGCAAAGAGTACAAAGAACTCAAAGAGATGTTATCGGATGAAGAGTATGCTGCAGCTAGGGCAACAGTAAACAATGCCTTTTATACTTCACCGGAGATTGCCATGTGCATGAACTCGGCACTTGTCCAGTTTGGTTTCAGAGGCGGCAATGTATTAGAACCATCTATGGGTATCGGTAACTTCTTTGGGAGTATGCCGGCACCTATGCAGAGAAGTAAGCTGTATGGGGTGGAGCTTGACAGCATTTCGGGAAGAATTGCAAAGCAGCTTTATCAGAATGCCAATATCAGTATCACAGGATTTGAGAATACCACATATCCGGATAACTTCTTTGATGTAGTTGTCGGAAATGTGCCATTTGGTGATTATAAGGTTTTTGATCCGAAGTACAACAAGTATAACTTCCGTATCCACGATTATTTTCTGGCAAAAGCACTTGATCAGGTAAGACCGGGAGGCATGGTTGCGGTGATTACCACAAAGGGAACACTTGATAAGGCAAATCCTACTATCCGAAAGTATCTGGCTGAAAGAGCAGAGCTTGTGGGAGCGATAAGACTTCCGAATACTGCATTTAAAGATAATGCAGGAACCGAAGTGACAGCAGATATCCTGTTTTTGCAGAAAAGGGAGAGAAAGATTGATATTGAGCCGGACTGGGTACACCTTGGTGTAACTGAGAATGGCATTGCAGTCAACTCTTATTTTGCAGAGCATCCGGAAATGATGCTTGGATCTATGGAATATGACACAAGGATTTACGGACAGGACAGCAGATACACAGTCTGCGTGAATGATGATGAGAACTTCAATATTTATGAAGCATTAAACAAAGCTATCGGTAATATCAAAGCCCAGATGACAGATTTTGAGAGAGTGGCAGATGAGGCGGAGCAGACGGAGGAAGTTATCCCGGCTGATCCGGATGTGAGAAACTACACTTACACATTTTTTGAAGGAAAACTCTATTACAGGGAAAATTCCGAGATGGTAAGAAAAGAAGTATCACAGACTGCCGAGGAGCGAATCAGAAGCCTTGATGAAATCAGACAGATAACAAGAGATCTGATTGATATCCAGATGGATGGCTGCAGCGAGGAGGAGCTTTCTGATAAGCAGAGACTTCTTAATGTAAAATATGATGCCTTCGTAAAGCAGTATGGAGCCATTACTTCAAAAGCAAACAGAATAGCTTTCAGAGATGACAGCGATTACCCACTTCTTTGCAGTCTTGAAGAAGTAAATGAAGACGGGGAGGTGAAAAAAGCGGATATGTTTTATAAGCAGACGATTAAGGCAAAGACTGTCATAGACAGGGTTGAGACTGCTGTGGAAGCATTGAATGTATCCGTCAATGAATTTGGATATGTAAATCTTGCCTATATGCTCTCTATCTATGAGCCGGATATTACTAATGTAAAGGAAGAACTTGCAGAAAAGTCCGGGCAGACAGCTGATGAGATAACATTTAGTGATGATGCTTTGGCAGAGCTTAGAAGGGCAGTTCTTGTGGAAGAGCTGGATGGATTGATTTTCCTAAATCCCGACCGCTACAACGAGAACAATCCCGACATCGGCTGGGAGACGGCAGACGAGTATCTTTCCGGCAATGTGAGAGACAAGCTTCGTGTAGCAAAGGCTATGGCAGCGGATACAGGCAATCCGCAGGCAGAAAAATTTGCAGGCAATGTGGCAGCACTTGAAAAGGTACAGCCGGAGTGGATTGAAGCCTCGGATATTGATGTAAAGATTGGCACGACATGGATTGAGCCGCTTGATTATGAGCAGTTTATCTATGAGCTTCTCAATACACCAAGACGGGCAAGGGCAGTCAGAAGCCAGTTTTACAATACAGGCATTCAGGTACACTTAAATAAGATGAGCATGGAATGGTTCATCGAGAATAAAAGCATGGATAAGCATTCAGTGGCGGCTACTAAGACCTATGGTACAAGCCGCATGGATGCTTATTCTATTTTTGAGGATACGCTGAATCTAAAGACAGTAACAGTCAGGGACAGGATTGATGACGGTGATGGCAGGTATCATTACGAAGTCAATAAGAATGAGACAATGCTTGCAAGGGAAAAGCAGAACATGATCAAGGAGAAGTTCAAGGAGTGGCTGTTTGCAGAGCCGGAGCGAAGACAGAAATATGTGGAGTATTACAACGAGACATTTAATAACATCCGCCTGCGTGAGTATGACGGAAGTCACTTACAGTTTCCGGGAATGAATCCGGCGATTGAGTTAAAGCCACACCAGAAAAATGCGGTGGCAAGAATTCTTCTTGGGGGAAATACTCTGCTGGCACACTGTGTCGGTGCCGGAAAGTCATTTGAGATGATGGCTGCCTGCATGGAGCAGAAGAGACTTGGACTTGCCAATAAGACAATCATGGTTGTACCAAAGCCGCTTATCGGTCAGACGGCATCAGAGTTTTTAAGGCTTTATCCGTCAGCAAATATCTTAGTTGCCACGGAGCGTGATTTTGAAAAAAGCCGCAGAAAGCAGTTCGTATCAAGGATTGCAACTGGTGACTATGACTGTATCATCATGTCACACTCACAGTTTGAGAAAATCCCAATCTCCGCAGAGAGAAAGGAGCGAATGCTTAACGAGCAGATTGATGAAATCAGCTATGCGATTGATGAGATGAAGGAGCGTAACGGAGAGCGATGGACTGTAAAGCAGATGGAAAGCCAGAAGAAAAAACTGGAGGAACAGCTGAAATCCTTGTCAGATGAGAGCAGGAAGGATGACCTTATTACCTTTGAGGAACTGGGTGTAGATTCTATTATGGTAGACGAAGCACATAATTTTAAGAACCTTGCGATTTTTTCCAAGATGAATAATGTGTCAGGTATCAGCAGTAGCGGAGCTAAGAAGTCAACGGATATGCAGCTTAAATGCCAGTATTTGTCTGAGATAAATGATGGCAGGGGTATTGTGTTTGCAACAGGTACACCAATATCCAATACCATGTGTGAGATGTATGTCATGCAGCTTTACTTACAGAAAGCGGCACTTGAAGAGATGGGGATTTATCACTTTGATTCTTGGGCAGCAAACTTTGGTGAAGTGACAACAGCACTTGAGCTTACTGTAGAGGGAAGCGGATTTCGTTTTAAGAGCAGATTTAATAAGTTTACGAATCTGCCGGAGCTTATGAATATCTTCCGTGAGGTAGCAGATGTGCAGACCGCAGACATGCTTGACCTTGATGTGCCAGCTCTCCGTGGCGGCAAGCCTATTATAGTGGAGTCGGAGCCTGACTGGTATGTGAAGCAGGTCATGGAAGACTTTGTTGTGAGGGCAGAGCGTATCAGAGGCGGTGGAGTTGATCCAAGCGTGGATAACTTTCTAAAGATTACCCATGAGGCAAGACTTCTTGGAACGGATGCCAGACTGATTGATAAGGATGCGCCGAACAATCCGGATGGAAAACTCAATAAGGTAGCGGAGAATGTATGGAAAGAATATGAGAAAGGAAATGCTGATGGTCATATAGGCTGCCAGCTTATTTTTTCGGACATCGGCACACCGGGACCAGATAAGGACTTTACCATCTACGATTATCTGAAAGAAACACTGATCCAGTATGGTATTCCGGCAGATGAGATAGCTTTTATTCATGATGCCAAGACGGATGCACAAAGGGACGCACTTTTTAAGGAGATGAGGACAGGTAAAAAGAAGGTTCTTATCGGTTCAACGGACAAGTGTGGAACAGGTGTCAATGTGCAGACACACCTTGTTGCAATGCATCATGTGGATTGCCCTTGGAAGCCTTCTTCTATTGAACAGAGGGAAGGACGAGGCATACGACAGGGTAATGAAAATGAAGAGGTGGCAATCTACAGATATGTCACCAAAGGGACATTTGATGCATACAACTGGTCGCTTGTTGAAAATAAGCAGCGATTCATCAGTCAGGTCATGACAAGCAAGGCTGTAAGCCGAAGCTGTGAGGATATCGACGAGGCAACACTTTCCTATGCAGAGATTAAAGCGGTTGCCACAGGCAATCCTTTAATCAAGGAAAAGATGGAGATTGACAATGATGTCCAGAGATTAAAGCTCTTAAAGGCATCCTATGACAATCAGAGATATGGCTTGCAGGATAACTTTATGATTAAGTATCCGAAGCTGATTAAGACAGCAACAGAAAAGCTTGCCAATGTAAGAGAGGATGTAAAGGCAAGGGATAAAGAGCTGATTGATAATCCGGAATTTGCCATTACCATAGGCAAAGTAACTTACACAGAGCGTGTGGATGGCGGAACGATGATGCTTGAAGCAATCAGTAAATGTAAGACCGGAGAGACAACTGTAATCGGTAAATTCCACGGATTTGAGCTGCTTGTGGAAAAGAACTTCCTTGGCATCAATTATATGGTGCTTCGTGGAAAGACAGAGTATAAAGCAGAGCTTTCCACAAGTCCTGTCGGCAGCATGGTGAAGCTGGAAAACCTGTTCAATGGACTCCATGAGAACATTGATTTCTTTGAAAAGAAGATTGAGCAGTACCAGAATGACCTTGAAGCATCAAAGGCAGAGTATGACAAGCCATTTGCGTACAGCAAGGAACTGGAAGAAAAGCTGGCTAGGCAGTGTAAACTGAATGCCCAGCTTGACCTTGAGAACGCAAAGGCTGTGGATGCAGACCTGAGCGGACCGGAGGAAGAAAGAGAAGCTGATGACAGAATGGAATCTGCAGCAATTGTAGCAGAGGATAAAGGTGCTTATCCAGCCGACAGAGAGGGCAGAACACGATAGGAGAGTGAATAATATGAGCATAAGAAAAGTGGTCGCAGGACTACTGATTGCAGCAGGGATTGCCATTATGGCAGTCCCTTTTTTCTGGCGGACAACCGGAGAAAAACAGACAGAACAGCTCATAAGTGAATTTGAGCAGACATTGGAGGATGATTACGATGAAGAAACAGATGTGGAGGAAGAGCAAACCTCCATTAGTAAAGAGGATGAAGCCATTCTTAAAGAAGGCGGTGTTATCGGCATCATTGAGATACCGGGCTTAGATATCAGGTATCCGGTAATGGAAGGAACCACAAGTAAAGTGCTTAATGCAGGGATTGGTCATATAGAAGAGACTGCAGGAATCGGAGAAAGTGGCAACTGTGTATTGTGCGGTCATAATGGCAGCAGATATGGCACATTTTTTACACCACTAAGTCAGATATCCATAGGTGATGAAGTAATGATAACCGACAAAAATGGGCTGAAGCATATCTATGAGGTAATAGAGACAGAGGTAGTAAATCCGTATGATAACAGCATCAAGACACAGGGTACAGAAAAAGAATTAACTCTTTTTACCTGTTCCCAGAAAGGAACCATGCGTTTTGTGGTCAGGTGCATTTATAAGGAGGCGGTGATGGATGAATAAGAGATACCGATTAGGTGAGATAGAAGAGGCAGTAGCAGAAATGGAAGAGCTAATTGACATCGAGGATGATATTGCTGAGATTGATGATGACTTTCAGATAGTCGTAAGCGGCTGGTCTGTGTATGTCGAAAGCCTGAATCTGACACTCAGACAGGGAATAGCCTGTGTATGGGATGCAGAGGAAGGATTATTTATGCCTGATTTTGATGTGACTATCGTGTATGAGGGGAACATTGAAACACAGGAGTGGCTCTATTACGAGCAGGATGGAATGGTCGTTACACTTGGCAACTGGCTTAATGGCAGATTGTCTTGTGAACAGATAGAACAGCTTTGGTGTGAGCTTATCATACCGGAGCAAAACAAAGAACAAAAAGAAAGCGAGGAATAGCATATGAAGTATTCAATTAAAGTAAACGAAGTAAGAGCAAAAGAGGGCAGCAACATCAAAGGATTTGCAACAGTAGTATTTGGTGATTCATTTAAGATTACCAATATTGCAATCCTTGAGAATAAGGATAAGGGAGAGCTTTTTGTATCAATGCCAAGATACCGCTCCAATGAGCGTGATGAAAGCAACGGTGTGATCTATAAGGATGTGTGCAATCCTATCACAGCAGAGTTTCGAGAGGAACTCTATACCAATATCCTTGATGCCTATGCAAGAATTAAGGAACCGGAGAAAGAGGAGACACAGAAGCAGGAGCGTACACAGGAAATGCCGGAGTTTTCCGTAACTGTAACACCTTATGAGAGGGAAGGTAGTAACATCAAGGGACTTGCACGCATTTATTTTGAAAACAGTTTCATCGTAAATAACATCAATATCGTGCAGGGCAAAGAGAAAATCTTTGTATCAATGCCTTCTTATAAGACAAAGCAGGTGGACGAGCAGGGCAAGCCAATCTACCAGGATGTCTGCTATCCGGTCACAAAGGATTTCAGGGAAAAACTCTATAATGAGATTATCTCTGAATATGAGAAAGCAAAGGATAAGAGCAACGAAAATGCAAGAGAGAGTGCAGAGAAACATCATGGCAATCCCGATAAAGAGAAGGACAAAGAGGCGACGCCCTTTCGATAATCAGTAATCAGAGTACAGGGGCGGCCAAGGCTGCCCCATTTACAGAATGGAGGAAACAGAATGGATATGGAAGCAGGAAAAACACTTACCAATGAGGAGGTCATAAGAGAACTTCTCGACTTATTAAAGAAAAATGCCATGAAAGAGCAGGCAAACGATGTATTTGAGATATGCAGCTATGTGGATGGACTGGAGAAAAAGATTGATTCCATGACGGAAGAACTCACCAATATGCAGAACCAGATCAAAGAAATGCAGGAAGATACTCTTGTCAATAATGCTAAAAAGGGCTTGACAAATAAAGGGTTAAGGAATATAATTAGATTCAGTTTTATACAAGGAGTTAATAAATATGCGGCAAGGTATTCTTAAATAAACTGTCAATTTGATAGTGGGAACAAAAAGTAGCAGTCCCGTTTCACTTTTAATATGGGGCTTAGTTTTTTGTACCCAGTTTAAGAATACTTTTATCATGTAATTTTATATGCCCGAAAACATATAAGTGTTTTGGGGCTATTGGAGTTATTTACCCAGTGATAGGAGTATTTATCACTGGGTATTTTTATGCCCTTTTTTGGGTGTTGATAGGAGGAAAATCACATGAAAATAATTAACTTAGGCATTCTGGCTCACGTTGACGCAGGAAAGACAACATTAACGGAAAGTTTATTATATACCAGTGGTGCAATTGCAGAACTAGGGAGCGTAGATGAAGGCACAACAAGGACAGATACAATGAATTTGGAGCGTCAAAGGGGAATCACTATCCAGACAGCAGTGACATCTTTTCAGTGGGAGGATGTAAAAGTCAACATTATAGATACGCCAGGCCATATGGATTTTTTGGCGGAAGTATACCGTTCTTTATCCGTTTTAGACGGAGCAGTATTATTAGTTTCTGCAAAGGATGGCATACAGGCACAGACCCGTATACTGTTTCATGCACTACAGACAATGAAGATTCCGACAATCTTTTTCATCAATAAAATTGACCAAGAGGGGATTGATTTGCCAATGGTATATCGGGAAATGAAAGCAAAGCTTTCTTCGGAAATTATAGTGAAGCAAAAGGTTGGGCAGCATCCCCATATAAATGTAACGGACAATGACGATATGGAACAGTGGGATGCGGTAATTATGGGAAACGATGAACTATTAGAGAAATATATGTCAGGGAAACCGTTTAAAATGTCAGAACTGGAACAGGAAGAAAACAGGAGATTCCAAAACGGAACGTTATTTCCCGTTTATCACGGAAGCGCTAAAAACAATCTGGGGATTCGGCAGCTTATAGAAGTGATTGCCAGTAAATTTTATTCATCAACGCCTGAAGGTCAATCTGAATTATGCGGGCAGGTTTTTAAGATTGAATATTCAGAGAAAAGGCGGCGTTTTGTTTATGTGCGTATATATAGCGGAACATTGCATTTGAGGGATGTTATTAGAATATCTGAAAAAGAGAAAATAAAAATCACAGAGATGTGTGTTCCGACAAACGGTGAAATCGTCCCGGCTGACCATGCCTGTCCGGGAGAAATTGTTATTTTAGCTGATGATACTTTGAAACTGAACGATATCCTGGGAAATGAAAAACTCCTGCCTCACAAAACACGGATTGATAATCCCATGCCATTACTTCGGACAACGGTAGAGCCGCAAAAGCCGGAGCAAAGGGAAGCCCTGTTAAATGCCCTCGCAGAGATTGCTGATACAGACCCTCTTTTGCATTTTGACATTGATACTGTTACCCATGAGATTATGTTATCTTTTTTGGGGAATGTGCAGATGGAAGTCATTTGTGCCATCCTTGAGGAAAAATATCATGTGGAGGCAGAAATAAAAGAGCCTACTGTTATATATATGGAAAGACCGCTTAGAAAAGCAGAATATACCATCCACATAGAAGTCCCGCCAAATCCTTTCTGGGCTTCTGTCGGGTTGTCCATAGAGCCGCTCCCTATTGGAAGCGGAGTGCAGTATGAAAGCAGAGTTTCACTTGGATATTTAAATCAATCGTTCCAAAATGCGGTTATGGAGGGGGTTCTTTATGGCTGCGAGCAGGGGCTGTATGGATGGAAAGTGACAGACTGTAAAATCTGTTTTGAATATGGATTGTATTATAGTCCTGTAAGTACCCCCGCAGACTTTCGGCTGCTTTCCCCTATCGTATTGGAGCAGGCTTTAAAAAAAGCAGGGACAGAACTATTAGAGCCATATCTCCACTTTGAAATTTATGCACCGCAGGAATATCTCTCACTGGCGTATCATGATGCTCCAAGGTATTGTGCAGATATTGTAAGTACTCAGATAAAGAATGACGAGGTCATTCTGAAAGGAGAAATCCCTGCTAGATGTATTCAAGAATACAGGAACGATTTAACTTATTTCACAAATGGGCAGGGAGTCTGCTTGACAGAGTTAAAAGGATACCAGCCAGCTATTGGTAAATTTATTTGCCAACCCCGCCGCCCGAATAGCCGTATAGATAAGGTTCGGCATATGTTCCACAAGTTAGCTTAACAGCTTGCAAAAGTCATATAAAATGAGATTTGAAAGGATTAGAGACTAATTATGATGAAATGCGAATGGATATTGTGTCCTGTTTGTGGGAGCAAAACCCGTAATAAAATTAGGAAGGACACTGTTTTGGAGAATTATCCCCTTTATTGTCCAAAATGCAGACAAGAAAGATTGATTAAAGTTGACAACTTGAAGATAACTGTCATCAAAGAGCCAGACGCTTAAGACGCAGAGCCGATTATTTTTGTAATATATTAGAGCATCTAGAAGAAACTATTTATCAAATTTTATGAAAAGGAATGAGCATATGTTTGGAGAAACATTGCATTGCGGTGAACTTATAAAGAGACTTAACGATGCACTTGGAAGAAAGGCTAATAATACGTTGATGTGCAATGATGTCACCCTTTCGCAGATTAAGGTCCTCGCAACTATCAGCGAGGCAGCCGATGAGACGATAACGCTAAAAGAACTTGAAAAGCATTTTGAAGTTAAACAGGCAACGATGGCAGGAATTGCTGCACGTCTGGAAAAAAATGGGATGATAGAGGGGTTTTATGATTCAAATGATAAAAGAATCAAACATGTAAAGCTCACGGCAAAAGGTGAGGAGATATGCAAGACGGCAAGAGCTTCAATGGATGAAAATGAGAGGGAACTTTTAAAGGCACTTAATGATGATGAAAAAGGACAGCTTAGAAATCTTTTGCAGAAAGTATATGACAGTATCAAGTCATGCTGACTGTAGACTTATAAGGTGAATTTAATCGAAGGGAGAATGATAAAAATATGATAAAAACATTAGCAAAATGTATGGGCAAATATAAAAAAGAATCAATTATAACGCCAATATTTACTGCAGTTGAAGTTTTTTTGGAAATTCTTATTCCATTTATAACAGCCTCAATAATTGATAAAGGAATACAGGCCGGAGATATGAGAAAGGTTGGTATTTATGGTGGAATAATGCTTATTATAGCATTTTTGAGCCTTTTTTGTGGTATACAGGCAGGAAAGTATGGGGCGGCAGCATCAACAGGATTTGCGTGTAATCTGAGAGAGAAAATGTATGAAAATATACAGACATTTTCATTTTCTAATATTGATAAATTCAGTACAGCAGGTCTTGTAACACGTATGACAACTGATGTAACTAATGTACAGAATGCTTATCAGATGATAATAAGGAGTGTTGTGAGAGCACCTCTCATGATGATTTGCAGTATTACAATGTGTGTAATAATAAGTCCGAGATTAAGTATTATATTTCTTGTTGCACTTATATTTTTAGGATTTGTACTTTTCTTTATTATATATAAAGTAACACCGGTTTTTACATCAGGTTTTGAAAAATATGATGAACTCAATGCGAGCGTTCAGGAGAATATTTCAGGAATCCGTGTTGTTAAGGCATTTGTACGTGAGGAGCATGAAAATAAAAAGTTTAATAAAGCGGCAGATAATCTTTATAAAACATTTGTTAAAGCCGAGTCATTTCTTGCATTTAACAATCCGACTATGATGCTTGTTGTATATGGATGTATTGTTGCATTGTCATGGTTTGCTTCACATTTTATTGTGTCGGGTTCAATTACAACTGGTAATCTTACATCAATGTTCAGTTACGTAATGAACATGCTTATGGCACTTATGATACTTTCAATGATATTTGTAATGGTTTCAATGAGTGCGGCAAGTGCAAGGCGTATTTCAGAAGTTCTTAATGAAAAAGCGGACCTTGCCAATCCGGAAAAACCTTATGAAGAAGTGGAAGACGGAAGAATCGATTTTAATCATGTTAATTTTTCATACAGAAAAAACAGTACAGAGGATACTTTACATGATATTGATATTCATATTAATGCAGGTGAGACAATTGGTATTATTGGTGGTACAGGATGCGGAAAATCAAGTTTTGTGAGCCTTATAAGCCGTCTTTATGATGTTACTGAAGGTTCTGTATGTGTTGGCGGAAAAGATGTAAGAACTTATGATATGGATGCACTCCGTAATCAGGTGGCTGTAGTATTACAGAAAAATGTCCTGTTTTCAGGAACAATACTTGACAATCTCAGATGGGGTGATGACAATGCTTCATATGAAGATTGTGTTGAGGCATGTAAACAGGCATGTGCTGATGAATTTATCGAGAGAATGCCTAAGAAGTATGATACATGGATAGAACAGGGCGGTACTAATGTTTCAGGTGGTCAGAGACAGAGACTCTGTATTGCGAGAGCATTGCTTAAAAAACCAAAGGTTCTTATTCTTGATGATTCGACAAGTGCTGTAGATACTGCAACAGACGCAAAAATCAAACAGGCATTTGCCCAGAAAATTCCGGGAACAACAAAGCTTATAGTTTCGCAGAGAATTTCAAGTATTCAGGATGCCGACAGAATTATTGTTCTTGAAGATGGAAAAGTCAGTGGCTTTGATACACATGAGAATCTTATGGAAAATAACAAAGTTTACCGCGAAATCTGTGAAGTTCAGATGCAGGGCGGCGGCGATTTCGACGAATCGGCAGAATAGTGAGAATAGGAGGAAGACATGAAAAATAAAAATGAGAACAAAGAGAAGAATCCGCTTTTATTATTAAAAAGACTTCTTTCTTATATAGTAAAAAATTATAAATTGGCATGTTTCATGGTGGTCGTTTGCATATTGGTTTCGGCACTTACGACATTATGTGGAACTTTATTTATACAGAAACTTATTGATAATTACATTGTGCCTCTTACCCAGATGGCAGTTCCTGATTATTCACCGCTTGCACAGGCTCTTTTAAAACTTGTAGCAATATTTGCAGTGGGTGTTTTATGTTCCTACGGATATAACAGAATTATGGTAAATGTTGGTCAGGGTACTATGAAAAAGCTCCGTACAGAGATGTTTACTAACATGGAATCACTTCCAATCAGATATTTTGATACACATGCACATGGAGATATAATGTCGGTATATACAAATGATATTGATACATTAAGACAGCTTATAAGCCAGAGTATTCCACAGGTTCTTAATTCACTTATAACACTTGTATCAACATTTGTAAGTATGATAGTTCTTGATATACCACTTACAATTGTATCTGTTATTATGGTTGCAATTATGCTTTTTGTGACATCAAAGCTTTCCGCTGCATCTGGCAGATATTTCATTGAACAGCAGAAAGATATCGGTAAAGTAAATGCTTATATTGAGGAAATGATGGAAGGGCAGAAGGTTGTTAAGGTATTCTGTCATGAGCAGGAAAGTCTTGAACAGTTTAAGCAGATTAATAACAAGTTAAGAGAAAGTGCCAACAATGCTAATAAAATTGCAAATATTACAATGCCTATCAATGAAAATATAGGAAATATAAGTTATGTTTTGTGTGCACTTGTAGGTGGTGTGCTTGCATTAAGCGGCTTTTCAGGACTTACAATTGGTACACTTGTAGCATTTCTTTCATTAAACAAGAGTTTCACACAGCCTGTAACAGAGATAAGCCAGCAGGTAAGCAGTATTGTAATGGCTATGGCAGGTGCCGGCAGGGTATTTGACCTTTGTGATGAAGTACCAGAGACAGATGAAGGTGATGTTGAACTTGTAAATATATGTTATGATTCAAATGGTGAAATCCATGAAACTGAAGAACTGACAGAGATGTGGGCATGGAAAAAACCAAATGCTGCAAACAAAGATGAAATGTATACAAGACTTCAGGGTGATGTTACATTTGATGGAGTTGATTTTGGATATAATCCTGACAAAATCGTGCTTCACGATATAAAAATGTTCGCAAAACCTGGTCAGAAGCTTGCGTTTGTAGGTTCTACCGGTGCCGGAAAGACAACAATTACCAACCTTATTAACAGGTTTTATGATATACAGGATGGTAAAATCCGTTATGATGGAATTAATATTAATCATATTAAAAAAGACGATTTACGCCGAAGCCTGGGCATTGTTTTACAGGATACCAACCTTTTTACAGGCACGATTATGGACAATATCAGATATGGAAGACTCAATGCAGCTGATGAAGAATGTATAGCTGCCGCAAAGCTTGCTAATGCTGATGGATTTATAAAAAGACTTCCTGATGGTTATAACACAGTGCTTACCGGCGGTGGTGCGAACCTTAGTCAGGGACAGCGTCAGCTTCTTGCAATAGCGAGGGCGGCAGTTGCAGATCCTCCTGTTCTTATTCTTGATGAGGCGACTTCTTCTATTGATACACGTACAGAAAAACTTGTACAGCGTGGTATGGATGCACTTATGACAGGAAGAACTTCATTTGTTATCGCTCATCGTCTTTCTACGGTACGGAATGCAGACTGTATTATGGTTATGGAACAGGGAAGAATTATTGAGCGTGGTACACATGACCAGCTTATGGAAGAAAAAGGCAGATACTATCAGCTTTACACAGGAAAGTCAATCAGTGCGTAAGATTTTGATTAATTGGTATTAAATAAACATTTCAAAAACACGGGGTATAAAAATATGAAATATGCTTATATTAACGGAAAAATACTTGACGGAACCAAAGATATGCAGGTAAAAGAGGGCTTCGTCATACTTACGGACAATGATAAAATTGAGGATATTGTCAAGGCAGGCACGGATTTGAATGGATATGAAAAAGTTGATTTAAAACGCAGATATATTATGCCCGGTCTTATAAATATGCATGTTCACCTTGCAGGTAATGGCAAGCCGCAGAAAAAACAGCGTGATAATGAGAAACTTGTAAAAATACTTATGGGAAATGCACTTATGCGTTCAATTGCATACGGTATGGTTGCCGGATTTGCAAAAACAGAGCTTATGAGCGGTGTGACAACAATAAGAACGGTTGGCGGACTTGGAAGTTTTGATACAAAATTAAGAGATGAGATTAATGCAGGAACAAAGATGGGACCTAGAATACTTGCCGCTAATGAAGGGATTTCCGTGCCTGGCGGACATATGGCTGGCTCTGTTGCTGTTGCGGCGGACAGTATAGATACAGCCTTAAAACATCTGGAGCAATCGGAAAAAGAAAAGGTTGATTTGATAAAGCTTATGATTACTGGCGGCGTAATGGACGCAAAAGAAAAAGGTGTTCCGGGTGAACTGAAAATGTCTCCGGAAATGGTAAAGGTAGTCTGTGACAAGGCACATGAAAATGGCTATTTAGTTGCTGCACATGTCGAATCTCCGCAGGGGGTGCGTGTTGCTCTTGAAAATGGTGTTGACTCAATTGAACACGGTGCAAAAATTGATGATGATACAATTAAGTTATTCAAGGAAAGAAAAGCATTTCTTTGCACAACAATTTCGCCTGCACTTCCGTATGCATTGTTTGATCGTTCGATTACCAACGCAACTGAAGTTGAACAGTTTAACGGAAATGTTGTGTTTGAGGGAATAATTGCATGTGCGAAAGCGGCACTTGAAAATGATATACCTGTCGTTCTTGGCAATGATGTCGGATGTCCGTGGATTACACAGTATGATTTCTGGAGAGAATTGTATTATTTCCACAAATATACGGGCGTTTCCAATGCGTTTGCACTGTATACGGCAACCGCAAGAGCTGCCGAAATGGCGGGAATCGGTGATATTACCGGTACGCTCGAAAAAGATAAATGTGCAGATATGATTGTAACCGAGGAAAACCCACTCGATGACCTCAGAGCATTACGACATGTAAAAATGGTTGTCGCAAGAGGAACGATTATGGAAAATCCTAAAGTTAAAATAAATAAGCGTGTCGAGACTGAACTTGATAAATTCCTATAAAAAAACCCCGCTGCGGCGGGGCTTTTTTATTCATAAAACACATATAATTTGTCAAATACTCTGTTATAATTTCTCCATAATAATTGTTCATCTGCAATTTCGCATAGATAAAAGGTTTTAATAAATAACGGATTATGATACATATAACAGGACAAATAAAAATCCAGTTTTTATTAACTAGGGATGTTGCCACTCCTTTACTCCATTGTACTGGAATTTCTGTCGGCAACTTAGAATAAGACAAAGCCCCAATAATCAAGCATAGTGCGGTAATCATAGTCCAGGTAAGCATACTTCCCCATATATACAAAAAGCTGACTGAATCCAGTTTGAAAACAGTTCGATTATCTTTCCAATAGTCATGAAAATCTGTTACATACTGTTCTACCTGTAATTTTTCATAACTAATACTTCCTTCATCCAGCATTTTTTCGCACATGAGTTTCGCCTTATTCAAATCAGTAATCTGATTTTTTAATACTTCCTTTTGCTTCTCAAGCATTTCCTGCAATGTTACTTTTTCGGATATAATATTTCGTATATCTTCAATAGAAATTCCCAATGTACGTAGATATGCAATCTTCTTTATATTTTCCACATCATTTTTAGAATAATCTCTATAACCATTACTTTCATTTCTCGAAGGCTCAATAAGTTTTTCCTTTTCATAAAAACGGATATTAGAACGGGATAAACCTGTTCGCTCTTCTACGTCTTTTATAGTCATATTATGCCCTCCTTTCGAGCAACTCTATTTTACTTAATAATAAGCTATAAACAAGGTTTACAGTCAAGCATTTATATTAAAAACACAATAAAAATCTGATTATCCGCTAAAACACAGTATCTATCAGCATTTTCAAGAAAACAAATACATCAATTTACTACTTATTTACTACTAACGAATGAGCCTTGATACGCAAGTTTTCCTAGATATGCAAAGATATGGTACAGCACATCAGTATTAAAATAAGAAAAAATTGAATAACTCATAGACTATGGAACGCCTAACATGACGTTCCTTTTCTATTTCCAGCCGTTCTTATTGGACGGCTATTTTATTACCCAAAATGAAAGGAGCATTAGATTTATGAAAAAGATGTTAAAACGATTGTGTACGGGCTTCTTAGCTCTTGCAACTGTCGTTACTGCTTTACCGACTACACCCGTCCATGCAGAAAGTAAGCAATACTGGACGGAAAGTGCAGAGCGTGTCGGTATCATTGAAAAAGTAATGAATGACGGTTCTATCGGTTCGACATTCAATGAGGGCTATATGAAAGTCGAGGGCGAAACTGCCTATTGTATCGACATTAACACAAACTTTAAGAACGGTTACAAGACCAGAGCTGACGCAAGCTCACGCATGAGTGCTGACCAGATTTCAGATGTGGCGTTATCCTTAGAGTATGTCAAACAGTATGGCGAAGCTCACAAGGAACTGAACTACAAACAAGTCTATCTGTTGGAACAATGTGTAGTCTGGCAGAGATTGAGCGTACATTTTGGCTGGCAATGTGATAACGTGCGAGCTTCTTATGATGAAATTCCAAAGGCAACACAGGACGAAGTTTTCTCTGGTGCAAAAGCCTTTATCAAAGAAAATAAAGGACGCTATGAATGTGGCGGTTATATCTACTCTGGCGAGGGGCAGGAATTAGGACAATTCTGGGCGAAGCTGAATGTCGGAAATGCGAAACTGCAAAAGACTTCCAGTAATACCAGCATTACCGACGGTAACGGGAATTACTCTATTGCAGGTGCAACCTATGGTGTCTTTTCTGATAAGGACTGTACGAAACAGCTTGCCACCCTTACGACTGATGAAAACGGAAATACAGATGTTGTAGAGGTAAAGGCTGGCACAGTTTATATCAAGGAGTTATCCGCACCAGCAGGATATAAAGTAGATAAAACCATATATTCCTTAAAGGTTGAAGTTGGAAAGACAGCAATTTTGAAAGTATCAGATACGCCAAAAGTAACGGACACTTTGATTGAGCTTTTCAAGATTGATATGGAAACACAGAAAGACAATCCGCAAGGGAACGCTTCTTTAGCAGGTGCGGAATTTACATGGAAGTATTATGCAGGCTTCTATAATAAAGACAATCTCCCTGCCGAAGCTACTCGTACATGGGTTACAAAGACAATCGCTGAAACAGACAGCGACGGGACAACTCACTACATCGCAAAATTAGCGGACGCATACAAGGTATCTGGCGATAGCTTCTATATGCAGGACGGCAAGGCGGTTCTTCCACTTGGAACGCTAACCGTTGAGGAAACGAAAGCTCCAAACGGCTACTTGTTAGACGGTGCATATATGCAGGCTGGCGATAAGTCCGAACAGATAAAAGGCTTATATGTAACACAGATTACAGAGGACGGCGACCTTGCCGTACTTACTGGAAGTAACCAGTTTTCTGTATCAGACAAGGTTATCCGTGGTGGTGTGAAAATTCAGAAACGAGATTTAGAAACGGGCGATACAAAGCCACAAGGAAGTGCTACCTTGAAAGATACTGCTTTTGACATCATTTCCTTAAATGATAATGCGGTATTGGTTGAGGGCAAATTATACAAGAAAAATGAAGTGGTAAAAACAATCCATACCGATATTGAGGGTGTCGCTTCTACTTCTTCTGACCTTTTACCTTATGGAAAATTCCGTATCGTTGAAAGTGAAGCTCCCGACGGTTACTTAACTGACGGTGCAAAGCCGATTGATTTTACAATCACAGAAAACGGAAAAATCGTGGACTTAACCGACGAAGCTCATTCTATCTATAATCAGATTAAGCGTGGAGATATTGAGGGTGTAAAAATCGGTGCAGGTACACACAAGCGTCTTGCTAATGTTCCCTTTAGGATCACAAGCAAGATGACGGGCGAAAATCATGTCGTGGTAACTGATGATAACGGGCAATTCTCCACTTCTGCTGAATGGGCTTCTCATAAGCACAATACAAACGCAGGAAAGACCAGCGAGGACGGTGTGTGGTTTGGAACTTCTGAACCAGATGACAGCAAAGGTGCGTTACCTTATGATACCTATATCATTGAAGAATTACGCTCTGATAGTAACAAAGGTTTTGAACTTATCCCACCTTTTGAAATCGTGGTATCAAGAAATAACCTTGTGATTGATTTAGGAACGCTGACTGATGAATACGAAAAAGAAATCTCTATCCATACCACAGCGACCAGCAAAGACGGCGAAAAGACTATCCTTGCAGGAAAAGAGATTACGATTGTTGATACTGTCAAATTAGACGGACTTACAAAAGGCACAAAGTATCAGTTAAAAGGCTGGCAGATGTTAAAAGAAGAAAATGTAGAACTTCTTATCAATGGAAAACGTGTGGAAAATGATTATACCTTTGTCGCTGATGATGAAGAAATGAAAGTGGAAATTTCCTATACATTTAATGCGTCTGCTTTAGGTGGCAAAAACCTTGTTACCTTTGAAGAATTGTATGATTTAAGCAATCCAGACGAACCCGTAAAAGTTGCGGAACATAAAGACATTGAGGACGACGGACAGACGGTACTTATCACAGAGCGTATCGTCAAAATTCATACGACTGCTACGGATAAGGACGGCAACAAAGAGCTTGAAGCTGGAAAAGACGTTACAATCATTGATACCGTAATCTTAGAGGGCTTAGAAGTCGGTACACAGTACAAACTTGTGGGCTGGCAGATGTTGAAAGAAGAAAATGCAGAGCTTCTTATCAATGGAAAACGTGTGAAAAGTGATTACACTTTTACTGCTGACAGCGAAACTATGAAAGTGGAAGTTGCCTTTACCTTTGACACTACTTCTCTTGACGGCAAACAGCTTGTAACTTTTGAAGAATTGTACGATTTAAGCAATCCAGACGAGCCGAAGAAAGTTACCGAGCATAAGGATATTGAGGATAAGGGACAGACGATTACCTTTAAGGAAAAAACCAAAGTCCCAGAAGAACCAAAGAAACCCGAAACACCACAGACACCAGATACACCGCATAAAACAGACAGTCCAAAAACTGGCGATAGCACAAACCTTTACGGACTGCTTGCACTTCTTTTGACTTCTGGTGCTGGACTGGCAGGTATCTTCTTCTGCAAACGCCGTAAAATGAAGAAATCATAAGGCGGTAACGGTATGAGAAAAGAAAAATCACGTTCTCCGCCGATACCGTGTCGGCAGACTTCCGCTTATTCTGGATTGTCTGCTACTTACCTGCAAGAACACGGATAGTCAAGGGTGCGTAAGCATTGATTTTACCCTTTACTATCTGGGGGATTGCTGGTACTTCCCAAACCGCCAGAATAAGAAATCACAATCAAAAAACTTATCAAAAATAGAAAGAAATGAGGTAAAACACTATGGAAATGAAATATGTCGTGCCAGATATGGCACAGTCTTTTGGAACTCTTGAATTTGCAGGCGAAAGTGAGCCAGTCTTTGAAAGAGATAAAAATAACCGCAGGGTCTTAGCCAGACGAAGCTATAACCTTTATTCTGACGTACAAAAAGGCGAAAATGTTGTGGTAGAAATTCCCGTGCAGGCTGGCGAAAAGCATTTCAAGTATGAACAGAAAGTAAAACTTGTCAATCCGAAGTTATATGGCAGAGGTTACGCAATCGGGGATATGGGACATACCGATTATGTGTTGCTTGCTGATGATATTGTAGCAGTTGAAGAAAAGTAAAGGAGTGAAGAATTTATGAGATTATCAAACGGGTTTGTTATTGACAAAGAGAAAACATTTGGAGAATTAAAATTTACAGCGGTGCGAGATGTGTTCTTGCAGAATGAGGACGGGACACCGAGTACCCAGCTTAAAAAGCGTATCTATGATTTGAAGTGCAGTCTGCATGGTGGAATTATCCCCGTGTCCGTACCGCCAGAAGTACCGTTAAGGGAATTTCCGTACAATGCGGTTGTGGAGCTTGTCAATCCAGTAGCCGATACGGTATCAAGAAAAACCTATACGGGTGCAGATGTGGACTGGTATGTAAAGGCAGAGGATATTGTATTGAAGAATAAAAGCAACCAGAACGCAGGCAATACACAGAACCATACACCGCAGGGACAACCGAAAAAATAGACTTGCTGAATAGATTTTCGTTGTAGAGGATATACGGAACTGTTATAATATGGGTATGAAGAAAGCGACAAATTAAAATTTTTAGGGAGTGAGAATAGTATATGGACAGTTGGTTTACCGTCGAACAAATAGACCAAGATACATTCGTCATCAGCGAATACAAACACTGGGAAGAAACACATTGTTATCTATTGTGTGGGACAAAAAGAGCCATTCTGATTGATACAGGTTTAGGTGTTTCCAACATCAGAGAGGTTATTGATGGATTGACGAAACTGCCCGTTACAGTAATCACTACTCATGTTCATTGGGATCATATCGGTGGACATAAATATTTTCGGTCTATTGCAGTTCATGAAGCAGAAAAAGAATGGCTATCGGTCAAATTCCCTATACCTTTGCAAGTGGTAAAAAACAATATTATGTGCAATCCATGTGATTTCCCCTCGGATTTTAAGGTAGAGAAATATCAGATTTTTCAAGGGGTTCCGCAAATGATTTTACATGATGAAGATTGTATTGACTTAGGGAACAGAAAGTTGGTAGTTATTCACACGCCCGGTCATTCTCCCGGACATTGTTGTTTCTATGAAGCGGATAGAAAATATCTGTATTCCGGCGATTTGATATATAGCGGTTGCCTTGATGCTTTTTATCCATCAACAAACCCACAAGAATTTTGGAAGTCTGTTAGAAAAATTCAATCTTTAAAGATAAGTCGAATTTTGCCAGGACATCATCATTTATCTATTCCAGTTACTATAATTGACAAGATAGAGACAGCTTTTCACAACTTGTCAAATGAAGGGAAATTAAAACAAGGGAATGGTATATTCAGCTATGAGGGGTTTCAAATCCATATCTGAAATGCAATCTTAGTTTTACAATTTTATATCCCTACACACAAAGCAGTTAGTCTTAGGATTGACTGCTTTTTTCATACCCAGAAAGGAGTGATTGATTTATGCGTATGATTTGGAACAAAGGACACCGTATCAGAGCCAGCGACAAGCACCTTGTTTATCATTTTTCCATAGAGACGCTTCTGTTTGTGTTCGTGGCAGTTCTCCTGCTACTGAATAGCAAACAGCTCATGCGTACCGACTGGGAACATTTCAGCTTATTAGACAATGGCTTTACGCTTTCCCTTTACAACTTCATAACCATACTGATAGCGACTGGTGTTTGTGCATTGGTCGCTTTTCTGTATTACCGCTTCTGTTACGACAGTTTCAAGAAGCTACTGCACCGTCAAAAGCTGGCAAGAATGATACTGGAAAATAAGTGGTATGAAGCCGATACCGTACAAGACAGCGGTTTTTTTACTGACCTGCAAAGCAGATCAAGGGAAAAAATCGTCTGGTTTCCAAAGATTTATTATCAAATGGAAAAAGGACTTCTTCATATCCGCTGTGAAATTACGCTGGGAAAATATCAAGACCAGCTTTTACGGTTGGAGGATAAGTTGGAAAGTGGCTTGTATTGTGAGCTGACCGACAAGACCCTGCATGACGGCTATATCGAATATACCCTGCTTTATGATATGATAGCGAACCGCATTACCATTGATGAAGTACGGGCAGAAAACGGTTGTCTTAGATTGATGAAAAATCTTGTCTGGGAATATGACGCACTCCCTCACGCTCTGATTGCTGGTGGGACTGGTGGCGGTAAAACATATTTTCTGCTGACACTCATTGAAGCCTTACTGCATACAAACGCTGTCCTTTATATCTTAGACCCGAAGAACGCTGACCTTGCAGACTTAGGGACAGTTATGGAAAATGTGTATCACACCAAAGAAGAAATGATTGATTGCGTCAATGCCTTTTATGAGGGCATGGTACAGCGAAGTGAGGAAATGAAGCGACACCCGAACTATAAGACGGGCGAAAACTATGCCTATCTGGGACTGCCACCCTGCTTTCTTATCTTTGATGAATATGTAGCATTTTTTGAAATGCTGGGGACGAAAGAAAGTGTGAGCTTACTTAGCCAGTTAAAGAAAATCGTTATGTTAGGACGACAAGCAGGTTATTTCCTTATCGTTGCCTGCCAGCGTCCAGACGCAAAGTATTTCTCGGACGGTATCAGAGATAACTTCAATTTCCGTGTAGGACTTGGGCGTATCAGCGAATTAGGTTACGGTATGCTGTTCGGTTCTGATGTGAAGAAACAGTTTTTCCAGAAACGTATCAAGGGGCGTGGCTATTGTGATGTTGGAACAAGCGTCATCAGTGAATTTTACACGCCTTTAGTCCCGAAAGGACATGATTTTTTACAGACTATCGGTTCTCTTGCACAAGCAAGGCAGGACGGGACGGCGACGTGCGAAGCGAAAGGCGACGGCACGGACTAGCCGTTGCTGGTGTGGCGTAAGCCACGCCAGCAGGTAAAACCCCTCGGTATCTAACAGAGGGGTACGTTTGCAAATAGACAATAGACAAAAAACATAGGAAACATAAGGCTTCTGGCATGGTTTTCTAGCAAAAATCGGCTGTGAAGTCGCCTTAAAAAACTTCACACTTTACAGATTGGGGGTATGGTTCTGAATGAAGAACAACGGATAAAAGAATTACGGGAGAAACGGATTGCTTACGGTATCTCACAAGGCAGGCTGGCGGTGGCTTCTGGTATCACAAGGGAATATTTCAACAAGATAGAAAGTGGAAAAATGAAGCCGTCAAAGGAACTTCTGGAAACTCTGCATAAGGAACTGGCAAGGTTCAATCCAGAAGTACCGCTTACCATGCTGTTTGATTATGTGAAAATTCGTTTTCCCACGCTGGATATACAGCACATCATCAAAGATATATTAAAACTGAATATCAATTATATGCTCCATGAAGATTACGGACATTACAGTTATACGGAGCATTATTCTTTAGGGGACATCTTTATCTATACGTCGGCTGACGAAGAAAAAGGTGTCCTTTTAGAGTTAAAGGGGCGTGGTTGCCGACAGTTTGAAAGTTACCTGCTGGCACAACAAAGAAGTTGGTATGACTTTCTCATGGACGCACTCATAGACGGTGGCGTGATGAAGCGTATCGACCTTGCTATCAACGACCATACGGGTATTTTGGATATTCCAGAGCTTGCGGAAAAATGCAGGAAACGGGAATATATCGGAAAGTCCAGAAGTTATAAGTTTTATCAGTCGGGCGAGCTTATCAAGCATAGAGAGGACGACAGAGAATATATGGGACGCACCCTTTATCTTGGTTCGCTAAAATCAGATGTGTATTTCTGTATCTATGAAAAGGACTATGAGCAGTACGTCAAGTTAGGGACACCGCTGGAAGAAGCCGACATTATCAACCGTTTTGAGATACGGCTTAGAAATGAACGTGCCTATTATGCAGTACGAGATTTGCTGACCTATTATGACGCAGAGCAGACTGCCTTTTCTATCATCAACCAGTATGTGCGGTTTGTTGATGAAGAAGCAGACAAGCGAAAAAATGACTGGAAACTCAATGACCGCTGGGCGTGGTTTATCGGCGATAACAGACAGAGCTTGAAGCTGACGACAAAGCCAGAGCCTTACACCTTAGACCGTACATTGCGGTGGGTACAACGGCAGGTAGCACCGACCTTGAAAATGCTGAAAAGGATTGATAAGGGAAACGGAACAGACTACATGAAAACTATCGAACAGCAGGCAAAGCTCACAGAAAAGCATGAAATGATAATCAAACAGCAGACGACCCCTGCAAAAGATTTAGTAGAAAGTTAGGAGTGATGAAAAAATGTGGGAATTATTGAAAGACTTCCTGCTGGTATCTGTTGGAACGGGTATCGGCGTAGCCTTGATGTGTATTTTAAGTGTTGGCAAAGGAGCTGACTATGAAATGAAGAAATTAAAAGAAAGCGAGGACAAATAACATGAATTTCGGGCAAAATTTGTATCAATGGTTTTTAAGCAACGCACAGAGCTTAGTGCTTATGTCGATTGTGGTTATCGGTATCTACTTAGGGTTCAAGCGTGAGTTTTCAAAACTTATCGGTTTCTTGGTAGTTGCCTTGATTGCTGTCGGCTTGGTATTCAATGCTGGCGGTGTGAAAGATGTACTGTTAGAGCTGTTCAATAAGATTATCGGTGCATAAAATTTTATTGTGGGGCTGATGTATGGGTGCTATAATGTGAAAAAAGAAGTAATCGAGGTGTTCTATTTTGAATGAGAGAGAAAAAATTATTCGTTTATGGTTTGATATGTGGTTGAAACAGCAAGACTTAGGAATAGATAAAATTTTTACAGAAGATGTTGTTTATACGGAAAGCTGGTGTCCTAAATATGAAAATCTTAAAACAGTAAAACATTGGTTTAATGAATGGAATACTCGTGGTAAAGTCATTATTTGGGATATTAAACAGTTCTTTCATAAAGAAAATCAAACTGTCGTAGAATGGTATTTTAAAAATGAAATGAATACGGGAAGCGTTGAAGAATTTGACGGTATTTCCTTAATTGAATGGACAGAAGATAACAAAATCAAATCATTAAAAGAATATGGTTGCAATCTGAATAACTATAATCCATATCAACACAGCGATAACCCTCAATTTAGAGATGAAAAAACAAACTGGTTTTAAAACTTAATCAAATTATATCCATATACATAAAGCAGTTAGTCTTAGGATTGACTGCTTTTTTCTTACCTAAAATCAGATTGGAGTGATGAAATGAGCGATATTTTTAAGGATATGCAGGCAAACGTCGGCTGTGATTATATTTCTAACCTGCCCTCTTACAAGCGTAAAGTGTGGCATGAAATGAAGCGATTACCGCTTACGAATTATGATATAAAACAGTTAGAAGATTTTTCAAAGTATGTGTTTGGTATGTCGTACCAGAGCTTAAAAGATGTGATGAAGCAACAGAAAGGACGTGAGGAACAATGCAGGAAACAAGGGTGCTGGTGGAAACGAGAGGAACAACTGGCGAAGAAACAATATCATACTGGTTCGACCTGCCGATAGATGTTGCCGAGTTTGAAGAAAAGTTAGGTATCGGTGCAGAAAGTGGGGATTATCGTATTATCGAAAAGGTGTTGCCTTATGCTGATGAAGTCCACGAACACACCAGCGTGTACCAGCTCAACGAATTAGATTTTATGTACCGCCAGCTTTCAAGTGATATGCAGGAAGAATATGTATCACTACTTACGGTGTTTGAAAATTTAGAAGCACTTTATATTTGCAGGAACGTGATTATTGTTTATCCCGACTGTAAAAGCATGATAGATGTTGCAAGGCAAAAGCTGATGAACGACCCGATGTTCAAGCATTTATCCGAGGACTGTCAAGAATACTACTTTGACTTTGAAGCCTACGCTTCTCACTTGCAGGAACACGGGAAATTTTTAGTAACAGAACACGGTATCTTTGAACTGCCAGAGTAGGAAATGAGGTGGTGCTTATGATTGATGATATGGCGGTTTATATTGCTAATCTTGGCAAATACAATGAGGGCTATTTAGTCGGTGCTTGGTTCACGTTCCCCATTGACGAGGAAGATGTGAAAGAAAAAATCGGCTTGAATGAACAGTATGAGGAATACGCTATCCATGATACCGACAACTTTCCCATTGCGATTGGCGAGTATGTTTCCATTGAAGAACTCAATGAGATGTATGAAATGATAGAGGAACTTCCCGACTATATTGTAGAGTGTCTGGACGAATTTATCAGCCACTATGGGACGCTGGAAGAAGTCGTGGAACATAAGGACGATATTTACTATTATCCCGACTGTGAAACCATGACAGATGTTGCCTACTACTACATAGACGAATTGCAGGCACTTGGGGACATTCCACCCAGCTTACAGAATTACATTGACTATGAAGCCTACGGGCGAGATTTGGATATGGGCGGTTGCTTTATTGAAACAAGCCGAGGTATGTGCGAGATACCATATTAACGCTGGAAGATCAGCGACAAGCATTGTTGCTACTGACAGCGTATTTCTCTTTAAGGGACAGTCTGAAAATGGCTGTCCTTTTCTATTTTGAAAGGAGCTGAAAGAACTTGAAAAAGATTAAAAGCTACACGGGTATCTGGAACGTGGAAAAAGTCTTGTATGCAATCAATGACTTTAACTTACCCTTTCCCGTTACTTTTACACAGATTACATGGTTTGTGATTACGGAATTTATCATCATTCTGTTTGGGGATATTCCCCCACTTTCCATGATTGAGGGAGCATTTCTCAAATACTTTGGTATTCCCGTTGCTCTCACTTGGTTCATGTCGCAGAAAACCTTTGACGGAAAGAAGCCGTACAGCTTTTTGAAATCACAGATAACCTATGCCCTGCGACCAAAAATCACTTATGCAGGAAAAGCCGTAAAACTGCATAAGCAGATATTGAATGAAACAATCACGGCAGTAAGGAGTGTGAACTATGTTCCCGATAAAATATATTGACAATAACCTTGTCTGGAACAAGGACAATGAGGTGTTCGCCTACTATGAGCTGATACCATACAACTATTCTTTTCTATCCGCAGAGCAGAAATTTATCGTGCATGACAGTTTCCGACAGCTTATCGCACAGTCCCGTGAGGGTAAAATTCATGCGTTGCAGATTGCCACAGAAAGCTCAATCCGCAGTATGCAGGAACAGTCAAAGAAGCTGGTAACTGGAAAATTAAAGGAAGTTGCCTGCCAGAAGATAGACGAACAGACCGAAGCGTTAGTATCTATGATTGGGGACAATCAAGTGGACTACCGCTTTTTTCTTGGCTTTAAGCTCATGGTTACGGAAGAACAGCTCAATCTGAAGAACATCAAAAAATCGGTGTGGCTGACGTTCACAGAATTTCTCCATGAAGTGAACCACACGCTGATGAATGATTTTGTTTCCATGCCGAATGATGAAATCAACCGTTACATAAAAATGGAAAAGTTACTGGAAAATAAAATCTCCCGTCGCTTTAAGGTGCGTCGCTTGGAAATCCATGATTTTGGGTATCTCATGGAACATCTTTACGGCAGGGACGGTATCGCTTATGAAGATTATGAGTACCAGCTACCAAAGAAAAAATTGAACAAAGAGACGCTGATAAAATACTACGACCTTATCCGTCCGACAAGGTGTGTGATTGAGGAAAGCCAGCGGTATTTACGATTGGAACATGAGGACAAGGAAAGCTATGTGTCCTATTTTACCGTCAATGCGATTGTAGGAGAGCTTGATTTTCCGTCGTCTGAAATCTTCTATTTCCAGCAACAGCAATTCACATTCCCCGTTGATACGAGCATGAATGTAGAAATCGTGGAAAATCGGAAAGCATTAACGACCGTCCGCAACAAGAAAAAGGAACTGAAAGACCTTGATAATCACGCCTATCAAGCAGGAAGTGAAACCAGCTCAAATGTGGTGGACGCTTTAGACAGCGTGGACGAGCTGGAAACTGATTTAGACCAGACAAAAGAAAGTATGTATAAGTTAAGCTACGTCATACGGGTGTCTGCACCCGATCTTGACGAGCTGAAACGCCGTTGTGATGAAGTCAAGGACTTTTACGACGACCTCAATGTAAAGCTGGTGCGTCCTGCTGGGGATATGCTGGGGCTTCATTCTGAATTTTTACCAGCCAGCAAGCGATATATCAATGACTATGTGCAGTATGTAAAATCAGATTTTTTAGCTGGGCTTGGCTTTGGTGCGACACAGCAGTTAGGAGAAACTACGGGTATCTATATGGGCTATTCTGTTGATACGGGAAGAAATGTGTACCTGCAACCGTCCCTTGCCAGTCAAGGTGTAAAAGGTACAGTTACCAACGCTTTAGCGTCTGCTTTTGTCGGTTCGCTTGGCGGTGGGAAATCGTTCTGTAACAATCTTCTGGTATATTATGCGGTGCTGTTTGGCGGTCAAGCACTTCTGTTAGACCCTAAAAGTGAGCGTGGTAACTGGAAAGAAACGCTCCCAGAGATTGCACATGAAATCAATATCGTAAATCTTACCAGCGATAAGGACAATGCAGGGCTTCTTGACCCGTTTGTGATTATGAAGAATGTAAAAGACGCTGAAAGTCTGGCAATCGACATCTTAACATTCCTTACGGGTATTTCTTCAAGGGACGGCGAAAAATTCCCCGTACTTCGTAAGGCAGTACGCTCCGTTACCCAGAGCGACAGTCGGGGCTTGCTCCATGTGATAGACGAGCTACGCCGTGAAGATACGCCCATATCAAGAAATATCGCAGACCATATCGACAGCTTCACGGACTACGACTTTGCACACCTGCTGTTTTCAGACGGTACGGTAGAAAATGCTATCAGTCTGGATAATCAGCTCAATATCATTCAAGTAGCCGACCTTGTACTGCCAGATAAAGATACCACTTTTGAAGAATACACGACCATTGAATTGTTGTCTGTGTCTATGCTGATTGTGATTAGTACCTTTGCCCTTGATTTTATCCATTCGGACAGAAGCATTTTTAAGATTGTCGATTTAGACGAAGCGTGGGCGTTCTTAAATGTGGCACAAGGAGAAACCTTATCAAATAAGCTGGTTCGTGCTGGGCGAGCTATGCAGGCAGGCGTTTATTTCGTTACCCAGTCTGCCTATGACGTGTCAAAGGAAAGTCTGAAAAACAATATCGGCTTAAAGTTTGCATTTAGAAGCACGGATATAAACGAGATAAAGCAGACCTTAGAGTTTTTCGGTATCGACAAGGACGATGAGAACAACCAGAAACGCTTGCGTGATTTGGAGAACGGACAATGCTTATTGCAGGACTTATACGGGCGTGTCGGTGTGGTGCAGATACACCCAGTCTTTGAAGAACTGCTACACGCCTTTGATACCAGACCGCCCGTACAGAGAAATGAGGTGGAGTGATGAAAGAAAGGATAAAAGGTGTGTTCACAAAAAAGAAGATTTTCCACTTTCTCAAAATGGCTCTGTTCGTGGTGGCACTCTCCCTTATCCTGCTTTCACTTTTGGGGACGGTGGCTCATGCGACGGGGCTTGTAGACGATACCATAAACGCAGAAAATCTTTATTCAAAATATCCCCTTTCCAACTACCAGCTTGATTTTTTCGTCGATAATAGCTGGTCGTGGCTTCCGTGGAACTGGCTCGACGGTATCGGAAAATCGGTACAATACGGGCTGTACTGCATTACCAACTTTGTCTGGACTATCAGTTTGTATTTGAGTAATGCAACGGGCTATGTGGTGCAGGAAGCCTATAAGCTGGACTTCATCAATGATATGGCAGACAGTATCGGAAAGAGCATACAGACCCTTGCAGGCGTTACCGAGAACGGCTTTTCTTCTACGGGCTTCTATGTTGGTTTCCTGCTTCTCATTATCTTAGTGGTGGGAATGTACGTTGCTTATACGGGACTGATAAAACGGGAAACCAGCAAAGCACTTCACGCTGTTATCAACTTTGTGGTGGTGTTCGTGCTGTCCGCTTCATTTATTGCTTATGCTCCCGACTATATCAAGAAGATAAATGAATTTTCATCAGACATCAGTACCGCTTCTTTGGATTTGGGAACAAAAATCATGCTCCCTAACTCCGACAGCGAGGGTAAGGACAGCGTGGACTTGATACGGGACAGCCTATTTTCTATTCAAGTGGAACAGCCGTGGCTCTTGCTTCAATTCGGGAACAGCAACGCAGAAGAAATCGGGACAGACCGTGTAGAAGCTCTCGTATCGGCAAGTCCAGAGGACGAGGACGGGAAAACCAGAGAGGAAGTCGTGAAAACAGAAATCGAGGACAACGACAATAACAATCTGACAATACCGCAGGTCGTGAACCGTTTGGGTATGGTGTTCTTCCTCTTGTTCTTTAACTTGGGTATCACGATATTTGTATTCTTGCTTACGGGCATGATGTTGTTCAGCCAGATACTTTTTATTATCTTTGCAATGTTTTTACCTATCAGTTTTTTACTTTCCATGATACCGAGCTATGAAAGCATGGCAAAGCAGGCAATCGTGAGAGTATTTAATACCATAATGACACGGGCAGGAATAACGCTCATTGTAACGGTGGCATTTAGTATTTCCAGTATGTTTTACAACATTTCCACAGACTACCCATTCTTTATGGTGGCGTTCTTGCAGATAGTATGTTTCGCTGGTATCTACATGAAGCTGGGCGACTTAATGAGTATGTTCTCACTTAATGCTGGCGACAGTCAAAGCATGGGACGACGCATATTCCGCAGACCGTATCTGTTTATGCGACATCGGGCTAGGCGTATGGAACACCGTATTGCAAGGGCGGTAAGTGCTGGCGGTATTTCGGGCGGTGTAGCTGGTGCGGTGGCTGGAAGTGCCGTTGCTGGCAAGAGAGCCGAAAGAAAAAATACGGCTTCTAAAGAAAATCGGGGCAATACCACTTCCAGCATGGGACAGCGTGCAGGTTCAAAAGTCGGTGCTGTTTTAGATACGAAAAATAAAGTGAAAGACAAGGCAAACGCTGTCAAAGAGAATATCAAGGATATGCCGACACAGACCGCTTATGCGGTGTATTCCGCAAAGGAAAAGGCAAAGTCCAGCGTGTCCGACTTCAAGCGTGGCATGGTGCAGGAACAGCAGTCCAGACAGACGGGACGCTTGGAAAAGCAGGAACAGCGTAAGAAAAATATCGCTGACAAACGTATGGAGCTTCAAAAGGCACAAGAAGCAAGGCAGGTACAGCGAAAGGCTGACGGATCAGCGACAACGGGAGCTACCCGTCCCCATGAGCGACCAGTCACAGCTTCAACCATTCCAAAGCCGAGTGTTGAAAAAATGCAGGAAGTCAAACGCCCAGCCACAGCTCCAACTCCGAAAGCAAGTGAGCCAGTCAAGACAAATGTTATCAAAGAGCGTCCGTTATCTTCTGGTGCTTCTGATAAGAAAGCACCCCAGCCTACACAGACAGTACATAGGCAGAATGTAGAAAAAGTGGTATCGCAGGAAACACGCCAGAATGACACCAAAGACCGCAGGATAAAGGTTCAGCAGACCCAGAGCGTCCAGAAGAACCAGCAGACCATAGAGAAAACCCGTAACCTTGTAACGAAGAAAGGACAGAAGAAAAAATGAAACTGAAACATATCGCTATCATTGGCAGTCTGTTTCCTATCCTCTTTTCTCTGGTGCTTTTCTTTGGCGTCCTCATTAGTGCGGACAGCGACGACGAGAACAGCAATTTTTCTTCTGGCATTACGGGTATGAACCTATCCGCAGAAGTCTTGAAACATCAGCCTATGGTAGAAAAATACGCCAGAGAAAACGGTATCTCCGAGTATGTCAATGTGTTACTTGCTATCATTCAAGTAGAAAGTGGCGGTACGGCAGAAGATGTTATGCAGAGTTCGGAAAGTCTTGGTTTACCGCCTAATTCCTTAGATACGGAAAGCTCAATCAAGCAGGGGTGTAAGTATTTTGCGTCCCTGCTTTCTTCCTGCAAAAATCAAGGTATCGACGACTTGAATGTAGCGATACAGTCTTATAACTATGGCGGTGGCTATGTGGGATATGTGGCAGGAAAAGGAAAAAAACACACTTTTAATCTTGCAGAGAGCTTCGCCCGTGAGAAATCGGGTGGAAAGAAAGTAACCTACACCAACCCGATAGCCGTTGCTAAGAATGGGGGCTGGCGGTATGGCTATGGAAATATGTTCTATGTGGAAGTAGTCAATCAGTATTTAGCAGTTCCGCAGGTATCGGGAGAACTGGCACAAAAGGTAATGAATGAAGCGTTGAAATATCAAGGCTGGAAGTATGTGTATGGTGGCAGTAACCCGAATACTTCCTTTGATTGTTCGGGATTGACGCAATGGTGCTATGGAAAAGCTGGTATCTCCTTACCGAGAACAGCACAAGCACAGTATGACGCAACCCAACATCTGCCACTCTCGCAGGCAAAAGCAGGCGATTTGGTGTTTTTCCATTCCACCTATAACGCTGGTTCGTATGTAACACACGTCGGTATTCTTGTTTCGCCGACACAGATGTACCACGCAGGCGACCCGATAGGATATGCAGACCTAAGTAGTAGTTACTGGCAACAGCACTTAATCGGTGCAGGACGAGTAAAACAATAGAAAGGACTTGAAAAATATGTTTAAGAAGAATAAGAAACAGACAGAAACTATCAAAGAACCAAAAGAAAAAAAGGTGCGTACTGTCAAGGTAGGCACACATAAGAAAACCGTGATTGCGTTGTGGGTGGTGCTTGTCGCAAGCGTGAGCTTTGGGGTGTATAAGAATTTTACGGCTATCGACCAGCACACCACCCATGAAAAAGAAATCATTGAACTTTGCTTGCAGGACACCAACGGGATAGAAAATTTCGTGAAAAACTTTGCGAAGTCCTATTACACATGGGATAACAGCAAAGAAGCTATCGAAGCAAGGACGCAGGCAATCAGCGGTTATCTGACAAAGGAATTGCAGGACTTAAATGTAGACACCATTAGAACCGATATACCGACCAGCTCCACGGTTACAGATGTGATTGTATGGCATATCGAGCAATCGGGAGCGGACACTTTTTCTGCTACCTACGAAGTAGATCAGCAGATAAAAGAGGGAGAACAGACAAGCAATGTGAAAGCAACCTATACTGTAAAAGTCTATGTGGACGCAGACGGGGATATGGTAATCGTTCAAAACCCTACCCTTGCACCAGCAGTTGAAAAATCAGACTATGAGCCTAAGACACCAGAAGCAGACGCAAGCGTGGACGCTGATACGGTAAATGACGCTACCGCTTTTCTGGAAACATTCTTTAAGCTGTACCCAACAGCGACGGAAAAAGAGCTTGCTTACTATGTATTGGGAAATGTGATTGAACCTATCGGCAGGGACTACCTTTATTCTGAACTGGTAAACCCTATCTTTATAAAGGACGGCGACAATGTGAAAGTCAAGGTTGCGGTAAAATTCATTGATAATCAGACAAAAGCGACGCAGGTATCGCAGTATGAGCTTGTGCTACATAAGGATAGTAACTGGAAGATTGTAGGATAAATGATATAGCGTGCATTTCCTATCAGATTTGCACGCTTTTACAAAACGACAAGAAAACTGTGCAAAAATATTGACTTGTAATGACCGAATGCTATAATATAAATGACAAGTGTACTTGGTATTATTTGAAGGGAGCGTTATATAATGGATAAAGAAAAAATACTATCACAAAACAAAAAAGAGAATCTATATCTTGATGAATACGAAAAACATATTAAACTTCAAGGGAAATCTTTTGGCTTAATGTTTGTTTTATTTATCTGCATTTTAATTCTTTTCATTAAAGCAGTTTGTAAAGAACCTTACTATGACATAATGACAATTATTGGGTCTGTGGCATTTGGCTCTATGGGTTATGAAGCACATATTTCAAAAAATAAATCCAAATTTGTTATTGCTTTATTCTTTTTTCTATTTATGGGGTATTACTTTTATAAATTTTTAATGGTAGGTTTATAGAATGGACGAACATTTAATTTTGCGAAACAGATTAAAAACTGTACGAAAAGAAAAAAAATTATCACAAACAGAATTAGCTGAACTAGTCGGGGTTTCTCGGAATACAGTTAGTTCTATTGAAACTGGACAATTTAATCCAACAGCAAAATTGGCATTAGTGCTTTGTATAGCTTTAGATAAAAAATTTGAAGAATTATTTTATTTTGATTAAAGGAGAGAACGATTATGGAATTAGAGGAATTGATTGTTGAAATAGTTATAGGATTGTTTTTACTTTTTACATCTTATCAAATAGGTATAAAAGAGAATATTACTTTATTACATGGTTATCATTATACACAACTTGACCCTAAAGATAAAAAGGTGTTTACAAAAAAAATAGGAATAGGCACTTTACTGGTTAGTATTGGTATTCTTGTTATGCCGATTATCAATTTAATCTCTCATTCTGAATTAGGCTATTACATAGGTCTTATTTTGATTGTTGTAGGAGTGTTTTATATCATATTCATCATTGTAAAATACAATGGAAAACTTATTAGCTTTAAAAAGTAGAATTGAGGTATGAATATGATAGGACTGAACAAAAGAGATATAAAAAAGGCATTGAAAGCTGGTGCAAAAGCTGGCGGTGTATCATTGGCTGATGTTCGGGCGGATATTGAAGCTACGATTGATGAAGCTATGAATAGCACCGACCCAGAGGTGCAGGCAAATTTCAAAAAGTATTTTGGGAATAAACGCCCTACACCAGAAGAATATATTTATATCATTACGAAAAAGACAAAGGCAAAATTATAATAAAAGGGTCGTGGAAATGCTTCACAAAATTGTGATCTGCATTATCACGGCTCTTTTACTCTCTGTTTACTTTCAAAACTGTAAGTGTAATTGAATACTGCCCTTGCTATAATTTAATTGTATTCCAAAACAAATAAATGTGGCAGGAAGAAAGGAGCGATTTTTAATGGAACACATTTTAAATTTAGAGCAAGTAAAAAAATACTACGGGGGTAACTCTGGAAATATCACAAAGGCAGTAGACGGTATTTCTATGTATGTAGATAAGGGCGAATTTGTCGCAATCATGGGAGCTAGTGGTTCTGGAAAGACTACCCTATTAAACTGTATCTCTACGATTGATACTGTAACCAGCGGACACATTACAGTCAATAATCAAGATATTACCAAAATCAAGGATAAAGATTTTGCTGATTTCAGACGTGAAAATTTAGGGTTCATTTTTCAAGATTTCAACCTTTTAGATACTTTAACGATTGGAGAAAACATTTCTTTATCATTGGTTATCAACAAACAGAACCCTACTGATATTGAGAAAAGAGTTCATGCTATCGCCGATAAATTGGGTATTCGTGATATTTTATCGAAATTTCCTTATGAAGTTTCTGGCGGACAAAAACAGCGTTGTGCTTGTGCTAGAGCCTTAATCAATGAACCGAAACTGATTTTAGCTGATGAACCGACGGGAGCTTTGGACTCAAAAGCTTCCAGATTATTACTGGAAACAATGTCTGAAATCAACAAGAAAATGCAGGCTACTATTTTAATGGTAACACATGACCCGTTTAGTGCGTCTTTCTGTGAACGTATTTTGTTCTTGAAAGACGGTAAAATATTCAATGAAATTTTCAGAGGGGAAAAAAGCAGAAAAGATTTCTTCAATGAAATACTGGATATATTAACCTTGCTCGGAGGTGAAGTGGGAAATGTTAGGTAAGTTAGCGTATAGAAATACAAAAAGAAATATTAAAGATTATTTGATTTATCTGATAACCGTTACTGCATCCTTTTCTCTTATATTTGCTTTTAATTTGGTGGCAAATTCTGATGAAATTGTAAAGTTATGTTCCAGTATGGATGCATTTAAGAATTCATTGTTCGCTGTAAATATTCTTATTATTTTTGTGATATGCTTTTTGATCAACTATACAACGAAATTTATGTTTGAAAAAAGAAGTAAAGAATTAGGAACATATATGCTTCTTGGCATTAAGAAAAAAGAAATTGCCCACTTAGTTGTAATTGAAAATATACTGTTGGGAATTTTAGCATTTGTATTAGCTATTCCTATTGGCTTTTTATTCAGCCAGTTTGTGTCGTTAGTAATTGTAAACTTACTGGGTATTCCAAAAACTCTCTTTATTTCTTTGAATTTCGTTTCTATTGGACTATTGATAATTTATTTTTTAACTATTTATGTTTTGGTTTTGCTTAATCTATTAAGAAGAATAAGTAAAATGACGATACGTGATTTTCTTTATTTTGACAAACAAAATGAAAAGAAAATGTTCCGTGACAGTAAAAAAAGAAATGTCATTTTTGTTTTAAGTATTATTCTTGGTGCGATTTCTCTTTTTCTCTGGAATTCACGTTGTACTATGGATAATTTTAATAAGCAAGAAACACTTACTTATTTGATGGTAAGCGTAATCATGTTGATTATCAGCATTTATGGTATATCTACAACTTGTGCAGATATGTTCTTGACTGTTATCTTAAAATTTTGTATAATAGGAATTGAAGTTAAATTAGATGCTAAAAATTTGTAATTAAGAAGGAGGGATTCGTCATGTTGGTATTCCAAATGTGTAATGTAGATAAAACATCTACTGTTTTGAAACAGACTAAAAACAGTGATTACGCAGATAAATAAATACGTTAGATTAATTCCTACCAGTGACTAATCTTATGACTTTTTAAACAGATAACTAAAATTACAAACAAATCGTTTAACTTCTGTATTTATTTACAGATGTAATCACTTCAGGAGTGATTACATGAACAAAAATATAAAATATTCTCAAAACTTTTTAACGAGTGAAAAAGTACTCAACCAAATAATAAAACAATTGAATTTAAAAGAAACCGATACCGTTTACGAAATTTGAACAGGTAAAGGGCATTTAACGACGAAACTGGCTAAAATAAGTAAACAGGTAACGTCTATTGAATTAGACAGTCATCTATTCAACTTATCGTCAGAAAAATTAAAACTGAATACTCGTGTCACTTTAATTCACCAAGATATTCTACAGTTTCAATTCCCTAACAAACAGAGGTATAAAATTGTTGGGAATATTCCTTACCATTTAAGCACACAAATTATTAAAAAAGTGGTTTTTGAAAGCCGTGCGTCTGACATCTATCTGATTGTTGAAGAAGGATTCTACAAGCGTACCTTGGATATTCACCGAACACTAGGGTTGCTCTTGCACACTCAAGTCTCGATTCAGCAATTGCTTAAGCTGCCAGCGGAATGCTTTCATCCTAAACCAAAAGTAAACAGTGTCTTAATAAAACTTACCCGCCATACCACAGATGTTCCAGATAAATATTGGAAGCTATATACGTACTTTGTTTCAAAATGGGTCAATCGAGAATATCGTCAACTGTTTACTAAAAATCAGTTTCATCAAGCAATGAAACACGCCAAAGTAAACAATTTAAGTACCATTACTTATGAGCAAGTATTGTCTATTTTTAATAGTTATCTATTATTTAACGGGAGGAAATAATTCTATGAGTCGCTTTTTTAAATTTGGAAAGTTACACGTTACTAAAGGGAATGGAGATAAATTATTAGATATACTACTGACAGCTTCCAAGAAGCTAAAGAGGTCCCTAGCGCCTACGGGGAATTTGTATCGATAAGGGGTACAAATTCCCACTAAGCGCTCGGGACCCCTTGTAGGAAAATGTCCTAAGTGTGGCAACAATATTGTATTAAAAAAATCGTTTTATGGTTGTTCAAATTATCCTGAATGTAAGTTTACTTTAGCTGAACATTTTAGAAAGAAAAAACTAACCAAAACGAATGTAAAAGAATTACTGGAGGGAAAAGAAACCCTGGTAAAAGGAATCAAAAACAAAGAGAAAAAGCCCTACAATGCCGTTGTAAAAATTGGGGAAAAGGGATATATTGATTTTATCTCTTTTTATCAAAAAAACTATAGTTGTTGATAAGGACATGAAAAGCTGTCCAAAATAGAAGGTGAACCGGATTGCTGCTCCGACTCAATCTTCCACATGGAATACATCTTCCACCAGCATATTAAAGTACTTTGATATCCGCAGCATAAATTCGGCAGATGGGGTGCTGTCCCCACGCTCTATCCTGCCGACAGTTTTGGTGCTGTATCCAATAGCAGCGGCAAGGTCATCCTGGTAAATGCCTCGCTGTTCACGTATTTCTCTTATATTATTGGTAACCGCCATAAAAATCCCTTCTTTCAGTTCTATAGATATTTTCTTATTGTCAATTATGCAAAATAATGTGTCCGATAAAAATGACTTGCAATTTTATCGGCAATGTCCTGTAATAGCACAAGCATCAGATTTTCCAAGAACTTTTCCAAATATGTCTAAGCGGTCATTTTCACTAACCTTGATAGGTGCATACTTTTCATTGAGTGAGATAAGGAAAATTCCTTCTTTATCGTTTTGTAATTTCTTAATATAGGCTTCTCCGTTTAGAGCGAAGATGCCGATTTCTCCATTAGCAACAGATTCCTGCTGTAATATCCATGCAATCTGACCATCGTGGAATTCTGGTTCCATACTGTCACCACTAATACGGACACCGAAAGTAGTATCTTCTGGCAGGATAGATTCATCTATGCGTACAGTCTCTTTCGGTCCATCTACAAGGAAGTTACCGGTTCCGGCTGATACAGCATTTTCAAAAATATCAATGCTACGGAATGGAATTATCTTAGCAGTCTGCTTTTCATACATTCCGGATGCGTGGAGCAGATTGATATAATCCATAGCTTTTTCCCTGCCTTCATCAGTTAGTGATGAGAAAGGATCGGCAGGATTTACTCCAAAATATGCCTCATACATGTTAGTAATACCAAGGATTCTACACACTTTGTAAAATATGGTAACGCTTGGTTCAGCAAGATTTCTCTCCCAGTTGGATATGGCTTTATAGGAAATGGTAATGCCTTCCTTTGCCAGTTCATCAGCGAGATCCTGTTGGAGCAAGCCTTTCTTTTTTCTATATGTTGAAATGATTTCTCCGATTGAGTACATACATACGCCTCTTTTCTTTCATTTTGTTGATTTCAAATGTCTCTTTTCACTCCATAGTATATAGCAATAGTGCCAATTATTCAAGTTAAAAATCCAATATAATGAGAAAAAGGACACATGTGTCCGTTGACAGTCGATTATTCTTGGGGTTATACTATGCCCTGTAAGGAACATTACTCATATACTTGGACTAAAGGTTATGGTAGTGACAGATTAAATGCAGCAGGAGGTTATGCAGATGGGAGACAGGGTAATACTTCATTCAGATATCAACTGTTGCTATGCTTCGATTGAGCATCTGCATCATCCGGAGCTTGCAGGAAAGCCACTGGCAGTAGGCGGTGACCCGGAGGCAAGACATGGGATTGTCTTAACAGCCGACTATATTGCCAAGAAGTACGGTGTGAAAACAGGAATGGCACTCTGGCAGGCAAAGCAGGTCTGTCCTGACATAACGTTTGTTTCACCAAGAATGGACTTATATCTTCGATTCTCAAGAATGGCACATGAGATATATGCAGAATATACGGACAGGCAGGAGCCATATGGAATTGATGAGTGCTGGCTTGATGTGACAGGGAGCAGCTCCCTTAAAGGGGATGGATTGCTCATTGCACAGGAAATCAGCAGGAGAATGAAGTCAGAGCTTGGCATCACAGTAAGTGTTGGTGTTTCTTTCAATAAGATATTTGCAAAGCTTGGTTCAGACTATAAGAAACCTGATGCAATCACAACTATGTATAAGAGTGAGTTTAAGCAGAAGGCATGGTCACTTCCGGTGGCAGATCTTCTATACGTTGGCAAAAGTACGAACAGAAAGCTTGCATTATTTGGTATTAAAACCATAGGTGATCTTGCAAGAGCAGATGAAGATGTGCTTAACAGTCACCTTGGAAAGATGGGCAGTATCTTATGGTCATTTGCGAATGGCTATGATGATTCACCTGTCAAGCTAGAGAATACCCACGCTCCAATCAAATCGGTGGGAAACAGCACAACGACTCCAAAGGATTTAGTATGTGATGAGGATGTAAAGATTGTTCTTTATATTCTGGCTGAGAGTGTTGCAGCAAGACTTCGTGAGAATGGATTCCGGTGCAGAGTGGTTGAGATAAGTGTCAGGGATAATGAGTTATTCTCTTTTATTCGTCAGAAAAAGATTGACCATGCAACGAATATCACCGGAGAGATAGCTGCATATGCTTATCAGATATTTAAGGAAAACTATAACTGGAGCAAGCCGATCCGCAGTGTTGGTGTCCGAGGTGCAGACTTAGTAACAGATAATTATTGGGAACAGATTGATTTGTTCTCAAGTGTGGAGAAGCGTGAAAAGCAGATGAAGATGGATTCAGCGGTGGATGAGATACGCAGAAGATTTGGATTTTACAGTATCCAGAGGGGACTCATGTACCGGGACAGGATTCTGTCGGCAGTCAATGCAAAAGAAGAACACACAGTACATCCACATGGGTATTTTGGATAAAGAGGGAGGCGGAACATGAGCGAAGCAGCAAGAATTGATCTGGTAGACAGAGCACCATTGACGGAGAAGCAGCAGAATGTGTATGAAAGCATTATGCAATATCAGCGTGTGAATGGTTATGCTCCTACTATCAGGGAGATATGCAAGATGGTAGGGGTGGCATCGACTTCAAGTGTTTATGCACATCTGAAAATATTAGAAGAAAAAGGCTATATAGCAAGGAAGATGGATGCTTCCAGAGCAATAGCAATCTTGTAAGGAAGGTGATTACATTGAGCAATAAGGTATATGTTGATGTACTTGCAGAGTTTTCAAAGGACGGACTGCTCATTCCCAAAGAGATAACATGGGAAGATGGCAGAAAGTATGAGATTACACGAGTAAAAGACAAGCGCAGAGCAGCCAGTACAAGGGCTGGCGGCGTTGGAGAGCGTTATACCTGTGTGGTAGATGGAAAGGAAATATTCCTTTTCTATGAAGATAACAATATGTGGTTTATGGAAAGAGCCGGAGCCTGATGTGATTGTGTGCTGACAGCACAATTCATATCAGTTGGCTTTAGATCAGCAAAGCCGGGGAATGTGCAGACATTCATCGGAACTCCCGGCAACAGGCTTGCAAAGGTGATTTCCCTTTCCTTTACGAGTACAGAATTGTAGATTGATGATTTTGTATGAATAAGGAGCGAACTGAATTGAACAAAGAGTTAAAAGTTATAGATTTTTATTGTAAGAAGTGCAAAAAGAGTATGAAAGTTTCATACATGGTTACAGGTAACAGAAATTATCCGGTACTGCCGAGAGTAATGATGAAATGTCACCATTGTGGCAGAGTAATGACCTTGAAGAATTTCAAGGAAGGTGAACTGTTAGATAAAGTAGAGCAGGATAAGTATTATATCTGATACATACAGTCAGACATCAGATGGTGCGGCAGATATTTGGTCGCAACAGGACAAGACAATTAAATTAGTGGTCATCATGATATGGGAGACACTTGCAATAAGCGTAAGCTGATGATACGCAAAGGTGCCATCCTAAGGACGCATGAAAAATTAGAAACCAGTTTGAGGACTGGGACTGTTTTTCATGTGTCCTTTTTTATTTGCTGAAAATTACATATCTAGGGAGTTATTGTCCGTCCTCAAACGAGTTAACGGTAACAAGTTTTAAAGGATGGACAATATGAACAAGGAAATAAGAGAATATGATAAGAATGTACAATTTGAAATAGGGCAGAGAATACAGGAAATGCGACTAGACAAAAATATGAAAAGCATTGAGTTGGCAACGGAATTGGGAATAACAAGGAACCAAATGTCACGGATTGAAAATGGTAGAGCAAATTGCACTATACAGCAGTTATATATAATGTCACAGATATTTGAGCACAGTATGGATTATATCATATCGGGCAAAAGGGGCAGACAGGAAAATAAGATAACATTTGCCCAGAGAGAGGCAATTGATAAAATGTTGAGGGCATTTGATAAATAAACAGTACTTTGCATAAATATCTTTTCATGCAAAAAATAGAAAGTTTTTGCTTTGATATGCAAATGTTGTGCAAAGATTTGACTACACGCAAAATCTATGGTATCCTTTGTGAAAGGAGGAAGCAAATTAATGAAAAGAGATTTATCAATTCTATCAGAATATGTAAGAATAAGTACTCCGGATAAGGATAGATTGGCAGAATTAGTTGTGAGAGCAAAAGGTCCAGAGCTTAGTATGTCACAGTTCGCAAAAAAGTGTGAGGTTAATCCGTCTACGCTTTCAAGAATTGTAAACAAAAAAACAACGGGCAAAAATTCAGATGCTTTAATATTTAATATTGCGGAGAATGCAGATCCAAATAGTGGAGTTACCTTTGAAATGCTTATGTCTGCTCATGGCATGAAAAAGCGTAATTTAAATGGAAAAGTGGATACAGAAGAATACAGAGCATTTGAAAAAAATGCAGCTGACTTAGTACTGTCGGAGATTATGAAGAGGGGGTATAAAGTTCAGGTCCCAATGACACCTCAGGTTTACAATGCTTTAAATTATCATTATAGACCTGATTGGGAAATTGCTACTGATGCCGTTACTTCTGATAACACTATGGGACAATGGCTATTTGAGTTTTGGACAATGCTCGGTACGGAACAGCAAGCCATTCGTAAACAGACAATAAAACTAAGACAGAAATTATTGATGGTTTTAGGACTATATTATATGGATGAAGTCAAAGCAGATAAATTATCGTTTGTGGTTTTTAATAGAAAATTCTATAAATTACTTAAAGATACCTTGGAGGGGATTTGTGTAAAACCATGGATTACAATTATGCTATTTGATATGGAGCAAGCACAATTTATAGAAGAATTCACTTTTTTATCGCCTGATGGAAGTGTTCGTGATAGTAATATGAAAATTTCTATGAATGAAGAATGCGATGATTATACAGACGATTTGTTTGAAGATATAAATGGTCGTAATCAATTTATGGATTAGTCTATAGGAGGTGCTTATGGAAGAAGATAAAACAGTTTTATTATTTCGTCAGATACAGGCAGCAACTAAAAATGGTCATGATGCAGAAGTGCGCAGAGATAAAGATGGAAATTTTGTGGTTTATTCCGTAAAAAAACAGCGGGCAGATAAAATACAAGTTAAATAATACATCAGCTGAATTGGCAGTTGATAAGGGCAAAAGGGAGCCGATATCGTTCAATATTTGAATGATAGAGGCTCCTTATTTTTTTGTAAGGGAGGTGAGCAGAGTGATCCAAGAGATAAAAGAATATGATTCTGATACTTGTTCGAAAATTGGTATACGAATTCAAGATATACGAGAATCAAGACATATGAAAGCTATAGAGTTGGCAAGCTATCTTGGTATTGGTAAGAACCAAATGTCTCGAATTGAAAGTGGAAAAGCAAATTGTACAATACCACAATTGTATTGTATTGCACAAATCTTGGATTGCTCTGCTGATTTTTTGTTGTTTGGAGAAGAACACATGAATTATTCGCCGGAGATGGTGGAATTAGTAAACAATTTAAAAATGGTGACTGGAAGAATAGAGGGAGAAATTAAAAATAGTCTTTTAAAGACTACAAATCAGAAAAGATAGTCTTTAGAGTGGGCGCATAGGTTTTCTTAATAGAGTACCATAAACATGTGCTAAGGAACAGCACACCACGAGAGTGGAGGCGCCAAAACTCTCCAATACGAAATCGTAAAGGAGATAACAAAATGAATAAAAGAGATTTTAACGTAGTGGGAAACGAAGGTACAGATAATCAGGAGCTTGCTAAGGGAATTGCATTTATAAAGTCCCGCAGAGCAGAACTCAATGTAGTCCAGATGGTCGAGAATATGCGTGATCAGGCAATGCCTAACGGAGTAATAATTAACGATGCATATTGTGACCGCTCGATAACAAGAGACTATGACAGAGAAGCACTGAATGCTTTCTTTGCAATACTTAAAGAGGAAGATTTTGAGGTTGTAGTAGTCAGAAGCCTGAATGAGATCACCGATGACATTTATGATTTGGAAGAATTTGTTAAGACCATCACAGATATGGGCATATGGCTCTATTCTCTTGAAGTCGGTCCGGTGCCAATTATTGTATCTCATGCAGAGGACTTTGGATGCTAACGGAGTTCTTTGGTAGAGCGACAACAGAAAATCATTCCGGTCGGGACAAACAAGTCCCGGCTGTGAAGGATTGCAGATTTACACAGACTGCATTCGGAACAGTTGTACATGATTCAAGTGGGAAGTGGCTTGGTCAGTATGAGACAGAAGATGCAGCTGTAGAGATGTTAAGAGAAATGGCAAAGGTCGATGGAGGATATAGCGATGAAATATGATGGTTATGTAGTTGGACCGATACTCCGTAAGCTGCGTGAAGATAGAGGGTATTCCTTGACACGGTTATCAGAAGTAACAGGATTAAGCGTTTCCACATTGATTCAGATGGAACAGGGTGGAAGAAATCTCAGTATGAAAAGTCTTTATGTGTTAATGGAACTTTATAAAGTTGATGCAAATACAATTCTTGGGATAAATAAACGGGAGGATTGTAAATCCATCGATACAAGGCTTGCCAAAATGGAAAAAGAGAAGCGAGCGTATTTTACAGCTTCCTTTCTCTTTATGCTGGAAAATGCGGAAGCGATAGTTTAGGAGATGAATGTATGGCAAATAAAAACAAAGTAATTCGTAAGACAATAGAATGCATAGAGTATTTATCAGTCGAAGCACCACTTAGGAAAGTAGATTATCTGGAAGATAAGCAGAGCAAATATATCCATGAGTATGTGAAAAACAAGGAGTATTGCATTGTTGGAACAATGAGAAGACATGGATTTTCTCAAAGAGATGTTGACAGGCAATGGAGCGATATTGTGGATAAAATCCGAAGAAAAAAGGTTGATGGTGTAGTAATTGCCAATATGGCAGCAGTATCAGTCAATCTTCTGGATGCGTATGTGAAGGTTTGTGAAGTTGTAGAGGCTGGAGGCATAATCGTCACAGTGGATGAGGGTAGACTTGGACTGAATATTAAGGAGGCGTTCTGATGAAAAGAAGATATGAGAAATATAGAAAATATGATGTTGTATATGTCGATTTTGGAAATAATCCGCATGGAGTTCAAAGCGGTATCAGACCGGGAGTAATAGTTTCGTGTGATAGAAGTAACCATGAGTATGCACCACAGGTATGCATTGTCCCATTAAGCACGAAACTCAAAGACAATCCTGTGCATGTGAAACTTAATCCAGAAGATGTAAAGGGATATAAACTGAAAGCGAAGTCGGATTTTATACCAGAAGACATGCAGACTGTTTCTAAAGGGAAGATCAGAGGAAAAACAGGTTATATTCCGAAGAATTCACCGGTGCGTGATGATATAGACAGAAGTTTGATATTACAGTTGGATCTTTTATCTGCAGCAAGAAAAATGATTATGGAGGAAGTAGAAAATGGATGCGAAAACGAGGAAAACTAATAATAAAAGATTTGTCCGTTATTCAGAAGGTGCTGAGATGTATTCAATGGGAAAGACAAAATTTCAGGAATTAGCTAAGGATGCGAAAGCCTGTTATAAGGTCAATCAGTTGGTACTGGTGAATTTAGACATTTTGGACGCTTATCTGGAGACATTCCGTATAACAGATGAAGATTTCTATAAGTAAATTCAAAGATATATGGAGAAACTTGCACGAATACACTTGACTTATTGGCAGACAAAAAGTATAATATCTATATGAGGAGGTGCATAGGATGGCAAAGATGGGAAGACCTAAGAGTGAAAAGCCGTTAGATAAAAGAGTTACTATAAGGCTTAACGAAGAGGAATTTACTATTTTAGTCGAGTATGCGCAGAATCATGATATTACAGTAACGCAAGCTGTTAAGTCATGTATTCAGGAGAAAATCCTGAATAGGTGTTAGGTGCAAAGGACTCCTTCGTATTAGAAAGGAGGAGTACATTGGCAACAAGAAAGGATGGAAAAGGAAGAGCCTTGAGAAAAGGCGAACACTATCGAAAAAGTGATGGGAGATATTCCTATTCATATAACGATGTGTTTGGAAATCGAAAATTCATATACTCAAATAATCTTGCAAAATTAAGAGAACGTGAAGAACAGTTAGTAAGGGATCAGCTGGATGGATTAGATGTATATGTAGCAGGAAGTGCAGATTTGAATTTTGTATTTGACCGCTATATTTCAACTAAATCTGAGCTGAGAAGCACTACTCGTTCAAACTATCTTTACACATGGAATCATTTCATTAGAGATGGATTCGGTAAGAAGAAAATTGGAGATATAAAATATTCAGATGTTTTGTATTTCTACAACTATCTTATAACTGAGAAGAAATTGCAGATTAGTTCGATAGAAAGTATAAATACGGTGTTACATCCTACGTTTCAGTTGGCTGTTAGGGATGATATAATAAGAAAAAATCCTACCGATGGAGCGTATGCTGAAATAAAGAAGCGAAATGGCGGAACTAAAAAAACAAGGCACGCTTTAAGCGTAGAGCAGCAGAGGTCATTTATGAATTATGTTGCTGATAGTCCTATCTTTTACACATGGTATCCGTTATTTGCATTTCTATTAGGAACTGGATGTCGAATTGGAGAAGCAATTGGCTTGAGATGGGATGATGTAAATCTTGAGAATCGAATGATTGATATTAATCATAGTTTGACATATTATCCAAGGCGAGAAAAAACTTATGTATGTGAGTTTCGAGTATCATTGCCCAAAACCGAGGCAGGAAAAAGAGTCATTCCGATGATGGAACCTATATATAATGTTTTAAAATCGGAATACGAAAGACAGCAAGAAGAAGGCTTCTGCGATACAGTAGTTGATGGCATGACAAACTTCATCTTTACTAACCGATTTGGTAATCCACATAATCCGGCATCAATCAATAGAGCTATTAAGAGAATCGTGGATGCTCATAATGCTGAAGAGGAAGTAGAAGCAAAGAAGGAAAAGCGTAAGCCTATTATGTTACCAAGATTTTCGTGTCATATATTTAGACATACTTTTGCTTCAAGAATATGTGAGAATGAAACGAATGTAAAAATTATTCAGCAGTTAATGGGACACGCAGATGTATCGACAACCATGAATATCTACGCAGAAGTAAATGCAGAAAGTACCAGAGAATCTATTGAAAATCTGGCAAAAAATTTAGATGTTTTTTAGAAGAGAGTCCATATTAAATGGGACTTTCAGGTAGGACAACAAAATAGGATGGATGACAACAATCTGACAACAAAAAGACGTAAAAAGTTGCATAAATCCGAACAAAAATGAACTTATTAAAAAATGAATTATAAATGGATGCAAATCAGTTTGGAGAAATATAAAGTGCAAACAAATGTTCTCCCGACAATGAAGTCACTGGACGCTGATAAGAAAGCTTCCAAGACAACAAACAGCACTTCTGAAGCTGCACCGGAGAAAGAAGAAGTGATCGATTTCTCTAAGGTAAAAGTGGAGCCGTTATTCGAAGAATTTGTAGATTTCGATACTTTTAGCAAGTCTGATTTCAGAGCTGTAAAGGTAAAAGCATGCGAAGCTGTTAAGAAATCCAAGAAGCTTCTGCAGTTCACTCTGGATGACGGAACAGGCACAGATCGTACGATTTTAAGCGGTATTCACGCTTATTACGAGCCAGAAGAACTGGTAGGCAAGACACTGATCGCTATCACAAATCTGCCTCCAAGAGCTATGATGGGAATTGAATCCTGTGGTATGTTGCTTAGTGCAATCCACGAAGAAGAAGGAGAAGAAAAACTTCATCTTCTGATGGTTGATAACCACATTCCGGCTGGTGCAAAGCTGTACTAAAATTAAATATAAAATGTCTAAAACCATGATGTCAGACCGCATTTGACAACAATTTGACAACAAAATTTGGGATAATAATGAATCGTTATGAAGCATGACGAATTTTAGGTGGAAAGACACGGGTTTGGCAATGAAGCAAGAGCACTTCTTAGAGTTGATCTAAGAGGTGCTTTTTTTCGTGGAAAAATTATATTCCGGCAGTCAACTTCTGTAAAACAGTAAATCTAATTTTGGAGGAAAGCATTATGAATGAAAAGTACAAACCGATTACAAGTATGAAGGAAGTTCCGGAACATTTAAGAAAATTACGCCGACAGTATCTGCGATATCAACAGGCAGAGATTATTTACAGTATCTCTCATAAGAAACTCTTAGAGCTTGCCAGTGATGCAGGAGCTATTTACAGAATTGATGGAACGGTACTGATTCGTCGTGATATTTTTGATGATTACCTGGAACGTTTCCATGAACTGGCAACAGGAAAAGATAAGGAGAAGAAGACAGATGAGCGGTAATGTATGGATGTTTTCAGATGAGATTGACGATGAAGATCTGGAATTTATGAGCCATGACTATGTGACCTACAATATGGCGTGTGAGTATTACCGGTTGGGAATGAAACCTGTTATTCGCATGGCACATGAAGCTGGAGCAGTCTATAAGATTGGAAAGAAAGTTTTGATTCGAAGAAGTATATTTGAAGCATATTTACGTGAGCAAAGGAAAATCTGAGGGAGGCAAGCACATGAGCGAATTAAGAAAAAAGATACATGATGATAATAATGGATTGGATTATGTACTGGTAGGAGATTATTATCTGCCAGTGTTATCCTTACCGAAAGAAACCAGACCGATTGGCTACTGGGGGATGCTACGGAAGGAATATCTGAAAGAACATAAATCAGGAATGTATAGCTGTCTTCTTCTGACCGCCAGGCTGGACAGTCATCTGGCAGATGTGAATGAACAGGCACAGGAACGCTTTGAGCTGATTGAAGCACGGATGAGAAGTGCTGAGGGCGTAACAGAGGACTTGAAAGCACAGAATCCTATGGAATGGGTTCGCAGGGCAAATAATATCAGGAATCGTGCACAGGAAATTGCATTGAACGAATTGGTGTATGTATAGGAGGGCAAATGAGATACAGGATTGAGAAAGAGCAGGTGGGAATCTATGAAAATGACAAAAGAAATTGAAGAATTTTTAAATCTGGCAATAACAGAACACATGGGAAAGGCATATACGGACTGGAAATTAAAACAGCAAACAGATACAGAACCAGATAAAGTCGAGGAAGAATATGAAAAAGTAATAGCTTCACTTTCGCCGGAGCAGGAAGAAGCGATTACGAAATATTGTGATGCTATATTCAACAGTGGAGCAGATACAGAGGAATTCTTTTATCGACTGGGATTAAAAGATGGGATGAAGTTGAAAAAGTGCATGAAACAGATCCTTAAAGCATTGTCCTGAATAAGAGAGTAGTTTAGAGTGAAAAAGTTCAGAGAAGACATGGGGAGCTGTCTTTCTTTTGGGGAAGACAGCTTTTCACCTATCAGAGACTATGCAGGAGGAAACAAGGATGGGAAATATATTTGGATATATACGTGTCAGTAGTCGGGATCAGAACGAAGATCGGCAATTGATTGCATTGAAGGAGTTGGCTATCCCAGAAAAGAATATTTTTATTGATAAACAGTCTGGAAAAGACTTCAAGCGCCCACAATACAGAAAAATGATTCGACGTGTCCGGAAAGATGATCTTCTTTATATAAAAAGTATTGATCGCTTAGGACGTAACTATGCGGAAATACTGGAACAGTGGAGAATTCTCACAAAAGATAAAGGAATTGATATTGTAGTTCTTGATATGCCTTTACTTGACACTCGCCGGGGAAAAGATTTGATGGGAACATTTCTGTCAGATATTGTATTGCAGGTACTGTCATTTGTAGCAGAAAACGAAAGAACAAATATTCGGCAAAGGCAGGCAGAAGGTATTGCAGCGGCAAAAGCCAGAGGTGTGCGGTTCGGCAGACCACCAAGCAGATTGCCAGATAATTTTCACGATGTGTATCAGCGGTGGAAAAACGGGAAAATAACTGGAACGTCTGCTGCGAAAGAATGTAATATGCCCTTATCAACTTTTCGGTATCGTGCAGAAATTTACGAAAAAGCCAAATTATTGTAAGGTGGGTGTTTTACATGAAAGTGTACTTTCCTGTAAAATGCTCATTTTTTCTCTACTACTCCATAATATCATAAAACAGCCTATCTTCCAACGATAGAAGTTCGTTGACGATACCTCCAAAGCACTTGTCAAAAAGTACACATTTTTGCAGATGAATGATGATATACAGATACATGATAAGTATCGGTACTTTACCTGTCTGAGTTAATAGATTATGAATATGAGAGCTTACGGATACGCAGGAGGAAAAAAACGATGACCGATGCAGAACAGAGGGAAGCTGCCCGCCAATTTGCAAATAAATGGAAGGGGAGAGGAAGAGAAGATGAGGATGGAAGATCATATTGGATTGATTTTCTGTCAAACGTTCTTGGAATGGAGAATGTGACAGATCGTGTGGAATTTGAGAAAAAAGTTGTGGTAGATGGAAATACAAAAAGAATTGATGTGTATATTCCAGAAACGCATGTATTGATTGAACAAAAGAGTCTTGGTAAAGCACTGGACCATAAGATTATGAATTCTGGTTCAATAGAACTGACGCCGTATGATCAAGCAAAACGATATAATGATAATCTCCCATATGATGAAAAGGCACGTTGGATCATTACCAGCAATTTCTCTGATATATGGATTTATGATATGAATGCCAGAGTACCGGAGACAGTAAAAATATCATTGGATGAAATACCGAGTAAGTATCCGTTGCTTGATATTTTAATAAAGAAAGATGTGCAGAAAATCTCTCACGAGATGGAAGTATCGATTAAAGCAGGAGATATTGTTGGACTGCTTTATGAAGCATTCCTTACACAGTATAAGATTCCAGAAGTAAAAGCGAAAGAGGAAACCATTGAACAAAAAGAGAAAAGAGAGCATAAACTGAAAAGTCTGAATGCTTTATGTGTTCGAATTGTGTTCTGTCTTTATGCCGAGGATGCTGGGATTTTTGGAAAACGGAATATTTTCCATGATTATCTGAAAGCATATGAAGTGAAAGACTGTAGGCGTGCATTACTGGAACTGTTTAAAGTCTTGGATACACCTGTCTCTGAGAGAGACGAATATTTAGAAGAAGATTTAGCACAGTTTCCGTATGTGAATGGTGGATTGTTTTCAGATGAAACTATTGAGATTCCGCCGTTGACAGAAGAAATCAAAGAATTACTTTTGACCAAAGCTTCTGAAGATTTTGACTGGAGTGATATATCCCCTACAATTTTTGGGGCAGTGTTTGAGTCAACGTTAAATCCAGAAACGAGAAGATCCGGTGGAATGCACTATACAAGTATTTCCAATATACATAAAGTGATTGATCCGTTGTTTCTCGATAAATTGCAGACGGAATTTCATGAGATTTTGAAAATACAGGTGCAGAGGACAAAAGTAAAACGTCTGGATGAATTTCAGAATAAACTGGCTTTACTGACATTTTTAGATCCGGCTTGTGGTTCGGGAAATTTTCTGACGGAAACATATTTATCACTTCGACGGTTAGAAAATGAAGTCATTCGTGAAAAAGTTGGTGGTCAGATGACGTTGGGAGATGTTCATAATCCAATCAGAGTATCCATTCAACAATTTTATGGAATTGAGATCAATGACTTTGCTGTGACAGTAGCAAAGACAGCTTTGTGGATTGCAGAATCACAGATGATGGAGGAAACAAAAAATATTGTATATGGGTTCAATGATGATTTCCTTCCGTTGAAGACGTATGTAAATATTGCAGAAGGTAATGCACTGAAGGTAGATTGGAACAGCGTTGTTTTGGCTAAGTCATTATCTTATATAATGGGGAATCCACCTTTCGTTGGTGCAAGGTGGATGGGAGAAAAACAAAAAGAAGATGTTGCTGATATATTTGCTGGATGGAAAAGTGTAGGTAATCTCGATTATGTAAGTTGCTGGTATAAAAAGGCATCTGATTACATGAAGGAAAATATAAATATCAGAGCAGCTCTTGTATCGACTAATTCAATTACTCAGGGAGAGAGCGTTTCCATTTTGTGGAAACCACTGTTTGAAGATGGAATACAAATTGATTATGCATATAGAACATTTATATGGGATAGTGAGGCTTCGATCAAAGCACATGTACATTGTGTCATTATAGGATTTAGTAGAAAAAATGGTGCAGAGTATCAGAAGAAGATATATTCCAAGGACGATATAATAGTAGCAAAAAATATTAATGGTTATCTGCTGGATGCAGATAATATTTCAATTGAAAAAAGAATGAAACCTTTATCAGATGTTCCACCTATTTCATTAGGAGGACAGGCAATAGATGGCGGATATTTGATACTTACGGAAGAAGAAAAAGAAGAATTGATATCTAAAGAGCCACAGGCAATGTCTTTCATCAGACATTATATGATGGGAAAAGATTTTATTGATAGAAAACCAAGATATTGTATATGGCTAGTTGGGGCAGATCCATCATTATTGAAACGGTGTCCGCTTGTCAGAGAAAGAATTGATAAAGTTCGTGAATTTAGAATGGCAAGCACGAGAAATAATACAAGAAAAGCTGCAGATACTCCAGGATTATTTGCATCAATACTTGAATATGATTCTCCGTATATAGCGATACCGAAGGTGTCATCACAAAACAGAAGATATATTCCAATGGATTATCTGGATGGTGAAATTATTCCGGGTGATAAACTTTTTACAATGCCATCTGCAACAAGCTATGAGTTTGGTATATTGATGTCGAATGTTCATATGGCATGGACAAGAGTTGTATGTGGCAGATTAAAGAGTGATTATAGTTATTCTAATACGATTGTTTACAATAATTTCCCATGGCCGTCACCTACGGATGAACAAAAAGAAAAGATAAAGAAAACTGCACAGGCAATCTTAAATGCCAGAGCACTTTATCCAAATAGCAGTCTTGCAGATCTTTATGACCCGTTGACTATGCCGCCGGAATTACTTAAAGCACATAACGCAAACAACAGAGCTGTGATGGAGGCTTATGGATTCAGCACTAAAATGTCGGAAGCCGATTGTGTGGCAGAATTGATGAAAATGTATCAGAAGCTGACAGAAGAAAAATAGAAAATAATGATTAACCGAAAAGGCATTACCCGCAAATGGTTAGTGCCTTTTGTTTTGACTACTATAAAAATTGTATCTGTTTTCAGTTAAATTCTTTTAAATAAAAAGTATTCGCATGAGTTTTAATACAAATGTATAAAATGACAAGTGAATAAATAATAAAATAATAGAAGAACAAAAGATGAATAAAAAACAAATAAAAGACGAAAAGAAAACAAGAAAATAAATAGGATTGAACAGAATGGATGAATATGTTATAATCATATAGAAAACAGAAAGGAGGCGAGCAGAGTGATTGATTTATCAAATTTTAAGACGTTTGACTTTAGCGAGGGTGTACCATATATTTCGATTACAAGTAATGGTATTACATTCAACAAATCTGTAATCATGAAGATGAAATACCCAACATATGTAAAGCTTCTGATAAACGAATCTGATAAACAGATTGCGGTTCAAGCATGTGATGAACATGATGATAAGTCAGTACAGTTTTATAAGGAAAAATCAAATGGTGTTTTGTCGGTTCGATGGAATGCAAAAGATTTGATTAACACGATTGCAAGAATTTGTGATTGGGATTTGAGTCAGTTGTCGTATCGAGTAAATGGCGTATTAGTTCCAGAAATGAATTTAATGCTGTTTGATTTGAATGAAGCAGTCACTATGGTATAAGGCTTGCAACTTTTCTGATTCCAAAAAAAGAGTTCATTTGAGATTAGGGCCTCAAACGAACTCTGGCGGAAATAGCAGAGACAAAAGATCATCTACTAAAACCATATCTTTCAAATATATTTTAGTATTTGTTTCTGCCAATTTCCATACTTTTTCGGATTCGTCTGAGAAAAATCTTTTGGAAAGGAGGCAGATTGCATGGTAAAATGTGACCAGACTGACATGGTTTTTACAGCATATATTACATTAAGAAATGGAAATCGTTTATATGCTAAGCAGGTTGGCAAAAAGGTATTTTGCTTTCCACGTAAAGAAGCCAAAGAAAAGAACGATAAATAAATTATAAGTAACAATATGTTCGAGAATGTTTGATGATCACATTCTCTCTTAAAAAGAAAGAGAGACAAAACATGAATAAAAAATCAAGTGGACAGAAATTATCAACACAGGCTTCAAAAATTATGAGATCGAATAATAGTTCTCAAATTCAGAAGTCATTAGCTGCAAGTGTATTGTCACAGAGAAACACCGGAAAAATTACTGGTAAAGCTATGGAAACAAAGGCATCTATGGTAATGAACAGTAATAAGTATTCTGGAACAACAAAGAGTTTAGCTGCAAGTGTACTTTCGCAATCAGATAAAAACAGATAAATAATGATTATCCTAAAGGGCATTAACCGTAAATGGTTAGTGCCTATTTTTTTGCTTTTTTTCAAAATCATCTGACATTATATCCTCTGCCACGTGTGATTAGTGGAAAAATGATTTTTCTAAGAAAATATCTGCCCTCACGTTCTATGTAACAGGTAATTAGTGAAGAAATATTTCATTTATGTATAACAAACTTGCAAAAGAGGGTTGGTAAATACCGTTTTTAAAGCTTTATAGGTAAAGGAACAATTATTTTTCAAAATCATGTCCGTTTTTATACGCCTCAGTACAGAGTATATGAAGGAACTAACGAAAACAAAAGGCAAGGTAATAAAAACGCAAAAAAATATCACGAATTTTTTGCATCGTGCCAGGTCATTTGACTTTAGTAATTAGAGGACGTTTTGAAAATGTTCCTTTGTTGAACCTTGACAACTGATAAGTGCACCCTGGAAGTCTACCAGGAGTCTTGCTATGACCTTTCTTTTCTGAAAGTGAGCGAGATCATAATGACACTCCCGATGATGGGCGGCTGACCGGAGCCTTATGGTCAGTGACCTGTATATGCAGGCAGAGGCAGTCTGAGATGGCTGCAGGTGACAGGGAAACGCACGGAAACCGCTGGCGAAAAAGTAACTGATAATAATATTCACAGGGCGAAATGCCTGGAAAGGATGATAATGACTATGAATAAGGTTATTTTAATGGGAAGATTGACAAAAAATCCGGAAATTAAATATGCCTGGAAAGATAATGATATGGCAGTAGCAAGATACATGCTGGCAGTAAACAGAAGATATAAACGTGATGGGGAACAGGAAGCAGATTTTATTTCCTGTGTAACATTTGGAAAGAGTGCAGAGTTTGCACAGAAATATCTTCATAAAGGAATGCGGATTGTGATCGGTGGTCGTATCAGTACTGGTAATTATAAGGACAAGGATGGAAAGATGATTTATACCACGGATGTAATTGTGAAAGAGCATGAATTTGCTCAGAACAAGGACAACAGCGGTGGTGAAAACTCAACTGGTACACCGAAAACAGATAAGGAAGGATTTATGGAAGCAGCAGAAGGTGAGATCCCATTTGACTAATCTGGAATAAGTGGTTGGAGGTGTGGATTATGGGTGTGAGTTATAACAGATTATGGAAAATGCTCATTGATAAAAATATGAAGCGAGTAGAGATGCAATACCTCGCCGGAATCAGCGGAAATATTCTTGCCCGGATGGGAAAAAACAAGTATGTGTCCATGGAGACAGTTGAGAAGATCTGTAAAAAAATGGACTGTACCATTGATGAGATGATGGAATTTACGGATGATGAAAATAGCACGCCGGATACGGCATAATTCTCTTAGCAAGCTAAGAGCGCACTTCTATACAGGCAATTACATCTGCCTGTATCGTGCGACCTGCGGTGCTGTTCCCGGATTTGAGAAATCTTAATCCGGGAATGTAGCGAAATCATAGATTTCGGACAAGGGGATAGCTCCCCTTGCGGCACAGGTGCCTATCTCATTTATATCAGGGAATCAGCATTTATGAGAGAAAGCTGGTTCTTTTTGTTTGTGAAAATAAGGAGAGACAGACAATGACCAGAGAGAAGAACCCCAAATATGAATCCATGTCACTGGAAGAATTGAAAGCCAACATGGAAAAAAGTAAAAAGGAACTTGAACAGGCAATGCACAATAAGAATATTCTGGAACAGAGAAAAAAGCTGATCGAGAGGAAAGAACGATCACACCGATTGGTGGTTAAAGGTGCTGAGTTTGAAAAAGCGTTTCCTATGTCCAAAGATCTTGAGCAGGAGGATTTCCAGAAAGTAATGAATGAAATGAAAGTTCTTAAATACAACAGAGATACAGTCCGGGATAGATATCTGGAGGCAGGAAGAAAGGAACGACAGCAGATTGCTGAAGAAGTAAAGAAAACCACGAAGGGAGATGATAGCTGATGGCACTTTATCATTTTTCTGTAAAGCAGGTATCCAGAGGAAAAGGGCAGACAGTGGTGAATTCGGCTGCGTATATTTCCGGGCAAAAATTGTATAACGATTATTATGGACAAGTCCATGATTACACGAGGAAATCCGGTGTGATGTTTACAGAAATCCTCAAACCGGATTATGTGCCGGAACGATTATCAGACAGGGAAACATTATGGAACGAGGTAGAGAGAGCAGAAAAGGGCAAGCGGGCACAGCTTGCCTATTCTTTTGACATTGCATTGCAGAATGAACTGACGTTAGAGGAGAATATCCAACTGGCGAGAGAATTTTGCCAGGAACAATTTGTGGCACGTGGCATGATTGTGGATCTGGCAGTTCATGAGGGAAAATCAAAAGATGGAGATGAACCGGATAATCCTCATTTTCATGTACTTGCTCCAATTCGTCCTTTTACAGAAGAAGGAATTTGGGGAAATAAACAGAAACGGGAATATGTTTTAGACGAAGAAGGAAACAGGATAAAAGATGCCAAAGGAAAGTATGTCTTCAATGCTGTTTCTACTACCGGTTGGAACGATCCTGAACTTTTAAAGGAATGGAGAAAGGCATGGACCGAGAAAGTGAATGATAAATTCCGGGAGTGTCATATGGCAGCAAGAATCGACCATCGTTCCTATAAAGAACAGGGAATTGATCTGATCCCGACAATTCATGAAGGGTACGAAGTCAGAGCAATGGAGAAGAAGGGAATCAAAACAATCATTGGAGAGTTGAATCGGGCGATCCGGCAATTCAATCAGATGTTCATTTCCTTAAAAGAATCTATCCAGTGGATGAAAACAGCCTATGAAGAAATGAAAATGGAACTGGATCGAAGGCAGCAGAACCCGACGCTTTTGGAGAGTCTGCAAGATTATTATGATAAAAAAACGCAGAATAGCCCGAAACTTTCAAATTTTTATGCGGAGATGGAACGAAGGGGAAAGAAAATTTCAAACTTACAGGAGTTTGCAAAATCCATCAATTATCTTCAGGTACACAACATTGAGACAATGGACGATTTACAAACACGAATTCAGGAACTGAATGGAATTATTTCTGCCAGCAAAGCTGAAATCAGTGAAAAGAGAGAACAACTGAAAAACCTGGAAGATTTGGAAAAGAAGATGCAGGTATTGAAGCAGAATCAGCCGTTGATAGATGAATACAACCACTTCTTTTTCCAGAAAAGACGGGAAAAGTTTTATACGGAGCATAAAAAAGCGATCAATTATTATCGTAAATGTGAGCGTGAACTAAAACCATACCGGGATAAAAAGGGACGGCTGCCAGAATCCAGATGGAAAAAAGAAAAAGAAGATCTCCGTATAATGATTGAAGAATTAAAAGCTGATAATCAGCCCTATCAGGATGAGCTTGCCTTTGTGAAAAAGGTACAGAGATGTGCTGATATTGCCAGGCGAGATCGTGAAATGCCAGAAACAGGTACTTCCGGGCTTTCAGAAGAAAAAAGAGAAATGCCGGAGCGGGAATCGAAACAGAAATCTTCTATTCATGGCAGACTGGCGGAGAACCAGAAACTGATTGAGGAAAAAAAAGTGAAAAATCGACAAATGAAGAAAAAACGAAGTAATGAGATAAGTTTATAAAAATCTGTTGCAGGACAGACGGGAAAGGATGATGAAAATGCAGTATACAGAAGAACAGATCGCAAGAGCAAACCAGACAGATCTTGTTTCTTTTCTGAATGCACAGGGAGAACAGTTGGTAAAAAGTGGCAGAGAATACCGTTGGAAAAAGCATGACAGTGTAACGGTATCAGGAAATCGCTGGTATCGTCATAGCCAGAATAAGGGTGGCTATCCGGTGGATTTTGTGATGGAATTTTATCATGTCACATTTCCGGAAGCGGTGAAGATGTTGATCGGTGAAGAAGGCGAAGGCAGGCAGAAGTCCTGCCTCGCCCCGTCACCTGACTTCCGGTTACCGGAGAAAAGTGAAACGAATGAGACGGTCATAAAATATCTGACAGAAATCAGGAGGCTTGAGAAAGATCTGGTGGAGGAATGGATTGCCGGTGGGAATATTTACGAAGAAAAGAAACACCATAATGTTGTATTTGTCGGCAGAGATGCAGACGGTATTCCGAGATATGCGCACTGCAGGGGAACTGGCGGGATAAAATATCGGGGAGATGTAGCTGGTTCGGATAAATCTTATGGATTCTGTCACAGAGGAGAGGATAATCAACTGTTTGTATTTGAAGCAGCCATTGATCTGCTGTCATTTATCCAGTTATTTCCAAAAGACTGGAAGAAACGTAGCTACCTGAGCCTGGGCGGAGTCTCCAGTGTGGCACTGATGACTTTTCTTTCTGAACGCCCTCAGATTACTTCGGTTTTTCTGTGCCTGGATAATGATCACACAGGAAATGAAGCTTGTGAAAAATTGGCAGGAGAAATTCCGGATGGATATCGTGTGATCCGGTTGAAACCTGCCAGAAAAGACTGGAATGAAATTCTCTGTGACGAAAATGCTGACAGAAAGAAAGTGATACAGGAAACCGTTACAATGAAAATGCAGGAGAAAGAAGCACTGGTGCCGATGTTATGTTATAAAGATATTGAACAGACCAGTGTGGAATGGCTGTGGTTCCCTTATATTCCATTTGGAAAACTAACAATCATTCAGGGCAATCCGGGAGAGGGAAAAACCTATTTTGCCATGATGCTGACAGCAGCGTGCACGAACCGTAAGTTGTTTCCAAACATGGAAGATGTTGAGCCATTCAATGTGATTTACCAGACAGCAGAGGATGGCATGGGCGATACTATTAAGCCAAGACTGGTGGAAGCAGGAGCAGATCTGAGCCGGGTTATGGTAATTGATGATTCGGAAGAAGTATTGACCTTATCCGATGATCGGATTGAAAAAGCGGTCAGACAGAATCATGTCCAGCTTGTAATCATTGATCCGGTACAGGCATTTATCGGAGCAGATGTGGACATGAACCGGGCAAATGAAGTTCGTCCGGTATTTCGCAAATTGGGTATGATTGCAGAGAAAACCAGTTGTGCTATCGTGCTGATTGGTCATTTGAACAAATCTTCTGGGACACAGAGTACTTACCGGGGGCTTGGCTCTATTGATATCATGGCAGCAGTAAGAAGCTTGATTTTTATTGGAAAAGTGAGAAAAGATCCGACAACGAGAGTGTTGATTCATGAAAAAAGTTCTCTTGCACCGCCAGGGGAGACAATGGCTTTTAAACTGGGAGATGAAGAAGGTTTCCGATGGGTGGGAGCTTATGAAATTTCGGCAGATGAATTGTTAGATGGAAAAGAAGGAAAAGCAACCGAAACAAAGCTGGAACGAGGAGCAAAGCTGATTCAGGAACTGCTTGTTGATAAAAACGAAATTTCAATCAGGGAATTAGACGACAAAGCAAAGGAACAGGGAATATCCGGGAGGACAATGCGTGATGTAAGAAGCCGGATGAAGAATGAACTGGAGTATTGGATAAATGAGAAGCAGGAAAACTGTATTCGGTTAAAAGTGTGATTAATATTAAAGAATAATCCAACCAATCAGAAACGTTTAACAATTGTATAGATCGTTGAATTTAATGCTACATTTTAATGCTATAAAAATTGACAAATGTAGCATTAAAACGTATACTTGATTTTAGGAGGTGAGATTCTTTGGACACGTACACAGTAAAAGAAGTTGCCAAAATGATGAATACGTCTGAAGAAACTGTTAGAAGATGGATTCGCTCAGGGAAATTAAAGGCTAATATGGATTCGCGGAAGAAGGGGAGTGTTATCACTGATGCAATGTTGAGAGAATTCACAAGGAATACGCCTAAATATGCAGCTGCATTGGCTAATCCGATAGGAGGAATTGTTGCTGCCTCGACATTGTTGTTAGGAACTTTTGTAGCAAAGAATATTGAAAAAGGTGAAGCAATAAAGAATTCTACTGTTGATTCGGAGGAAATAAAAAAGATATTGAAAGAGAATCTTGTAACGGTTAATGCAAATATAAAAAATAAGAAGAAGGCTATTGCCCAGCTTGAACAGGAAATAGTTGATGAAGAAACAAAGGTAAAAAGCCTGGAATATTTATTGAAAAACATTGAGAATGTAAAGGGGGATGCAAATGAGTGATCTTAGTAAAAAAATAACAGAGTTATTGTCTAATGAATGTAAAGCTGCACCGGATATGACGCATGGTCTGAAAAATATCGGTGATGGGGATATGAAAGAGGGAATGAAAATTATGGTAGATTTTTTTGAAGAAAACGGTATGAGAAAAGGCGCATTGTTTGGTGCAACAGCAACTCTTGCTGGGGTAGGACTAATAGTTGGAGCAAAAAAACTTTATTCAATGAAAAAAGTTCATAAAGAAAAAGGTGAGAAAATTCTTAATGGATTAAAACAGGGAATAGAGAATGAACTGACGGAAAGCATTGAAGATTATGAGTGTACTAAAGAAAGTGAAAAAGCAGAAAACATTCAGGCAGATAATGTGTGATGTAAGAGACCGAATGAAGAATAAACAGGAATATCTGATTAAAAAACGGATGGTGGCAGACAGATTAAGAAGGTACAGCGTTTTATAGATACCTTATCTGCCGTCTGCCACCTGCCGGCGTATGGATATTTTTAAGTGTATAGGAATAAGTAAATTTGGATTGACAGAAAATATAGAAAAGCGTATTATAATAGCAAGAGGTGGGATTTCCCACACAAATGCTTGCGTAGGAGGTGTTGATAATGGAAGCAATGAAAGATTATGTTGCTCATCTGGACAATAAAAAAAGGATTACCCTCAGAGGAGCTGCTTATCAGTATTATAATGTAAAAGAATATGGAAATGGCTGCATTATTCTGGAACCTCGGGAACTGGCAGTGCCAGAGAGCATTTCAGCCAGAACCCTGGCAGATATGGATCGTGCAGTAAGTAACTTTAAAAGAGGAGATGTTTCTCCGGCTATTGACCTGTCAGATTTTTAAAAGGAACAAAGAATGAACTTTAATATACGAATGGGAATCCCTGAAATGCAGGAACTTTGGCTAGATCTGCAGGAGAAATATCGTTCTGGGAATATAAAAAAGAAGGAAGAACAGTTGTATAAAAAATGGGGAAAGGCTTTAAATCTGTTATCGGCAGATCCAGGGTATCCAAGTCTTCAAACCCATGAGATAGAGCCATTGTCCAGACGTTATGGAATGAAAGTGTGGCAGTCTTATCTGGAAAACAAAACCAGTGGCGCAATGAGAATGTACTGGGTTTATGGACCAGACCAGAAAGACATTACGATTATCGGACTGGAACCACACCCTGAAGATAAGAAAAATGGCGCATATGACCGAATTTCACTGTCGGATTTATAGAATAAAACTGAATATGGAACTTAACACGAGCAGTTAGTCTATGAAAAAAATAGGGTAGCTGCTTTTTTCATGCCCAAAAGGAGGTGTTGTGTATGGGATATGCACGTAAAGATGTAGAGAAAACAAAGAAAATAGCAAAGAAATTTGTCCGTTATCAGGAAGGGGCAGAGCTTTACAGCATTGGACTGACGAAATTCCAGGAGCTGGCGAAAGAAGCCAAAGCAGTGTATAAGATTGACAAGGTTGCTCTTGTAAACTGTGAGATTTTTGAAAAGTATCTGGAGACATTTCGGATTGCGTAGAAAACAGAAGAAACTTGCGGAAGGACGAAAAACAGGGATTGACTTTTTGTCATACGAAAATTATAATGTGGATGTGGAGGAATAAGAACAGATATGGCGAGAACAGGGAGACCAAAATCGGAAAATGTAAAAAAGAAAGTATTGAGTATCCGGGTGGAAGATTCTATGTATAAGCGTATCTGTGATTATGCCGGAAAACACAAAATGACTGTGACAGAAGTTGTCTTGCAGGGACTGGAGAAAGTTTTGAACAGACCTGAATAATATGGAGTCCTTCCTTTATTTGAAGGAGGATTTATATGGCACAGACAAGAAAAGATCTGCGGGGCAGAGTCCTGCGGAAAGGTGAATCACAGAGACGTTCCGATGAGAGGTATGTATATACTTATACGGACCCACTTGGAAGACGTAAGTATGTTTATGCACAAGACCTTGTAACGCTTCGGGAAAAAGAAGCACAACTCATGAAAGATCAGATGGACGGTCTGGATATCTATGTTGCCGGAAAGGCTACTGTAAATTTTGTATTTGACCGTTACATGAGTCTCAAAAACAATCTGAAACCGACGACCAAGAGCAATTATCTGTATATGTATGACCGCTTTGTGCGAGATACATTTGGAAAGCGGAATATAGCAGAAATCAAGTATTCAGATGTAGTGCAATTCTATAATTATCTGGTTGAGAAACAAGAATTGCAGATCAATACATTGGAAACAGTTCATACGTTACTGCATCCGACTTTTCAACTGGCAGTGAGGGATGACATTATCAGAAAAAATCCTTCGGATGGTGTCATGGCAGAATTAAAGAAAAATTTAGGTATGAAAATCGGTGTGAGACATGCACTGACAATTCCACAGCAGAGAGCATTTATGGAATATATTGCCACGCATCCGATTTATTATCACTGGTGGCCAATCTTTACGGTTTTTCTTGGGACAGGCTGTCGTATTGGTGAAGTGTTGGGATTGAGATGGGAAGACATCAATTATGAGAAGCGGATTATCTGCGTCAATCATAATCTGACGTATTATCCGGTAGGTGAAGATCGTGCTTCAGAAAATCACATTTCAACACCGAAAACAGAAGCTGGGATGCGAACCATTCCTATGTTGGATGCGGTCAAAGATGCTTTTGAAATGATCTGGGAAGAACAGAAAGAGAAAGGCTGGACGGATGCAGAGATTGACGGAATGACAGGATTTATTTTCTGTAACCGTTATGGAAATATAATGAATGCGCAGTCAGTCAATCGGGCAATCAAGAGGATAGCTTCTTCTTACAATGCGACGGAAGAAGTAGAAGCAAGAAAAGAGCATCGAGAGCCGGTGCTGTTACCCAACTTTTCGGCACACAATCTGAGACACACTTTTTGCACAAGGCTTTGTGAAAGAGAAACCAACCTGAAGGTTATCCAGTCGATCATGGGGCATAAGGATATTCAGACTACGATGGATATCTATGCCGAAGCGACCGAGGAGAAAAAACAGGAAACATTTGAACATTTGGCTGCAACAATGGATGTATTTTAAGAAGGGCTTATGAAGACTTCCATCTGACAACAGAAATAACCAAATGACATCAAATTGACAACAAATATAATCTGACAATGGTTCATCATGAATAATGATGAAGAGAAGACAATTTAATAGAAACAGCCCAGCGAAGCGTTATGAAGAATAACGAAGAAATGCTAAAAAAATTCCCGACAATGAAGTCCTTAGATGGTGTAAATAAGAAAAATGATGTAAATAATACAGCTTCTGAAGCACCTGAAAAAAATGTAAAAACTGAGTCTGAAAAGATTGATTTTTCTAAAGTAAAGATTGAGCCTTTGTTTGAGGAAATGGTAGACTTTGATACATTCAGCAAGTCAGATTTCCGTGCAGTAAAGGTTAAAGAGTGTGTTGCAGTACCGAAGTCAAAGAAACTGTTACAGTTTACTCTTGATGACGGAACAGGCACAGACAGAACCATTTTAAGCGGTATTCATAGCTTTTATGAGCCGGAAGAACTGGTTGGAAAGACTCTTATTGCTATCACAAATCTTCCACCGAGAGCGATGATGGGCATTGACTCTTGCGGTATGCTCCTCAGTGCTATTCATGAAGAAGAAGGCGAAGAAAAGCTCCATCTTCTGATGGTAGATGACCACATTCCAGCAGGTGCAAAGCTCTATTAAGATGAGAAACTGAGCCTTGCGGCGGTGTGCGCTTGCGAACACCGACATAAGGCGAAAAACGCACGGAGACGCCAGTCGACGTGATGTAAAGATGTACCGTTTTACCGAATAGACGGGACGTATTTCATTTGATAAAAAACTGAAAAAACAGCGATTTACATCAATTGATGCAGAAATCGGTGCAAGCAAGAAAAAATCGCATAATTAGTGCAATGAGTGGGCAATTCCAATCGGAGTTGCCCATTTTTAAAACAAACAGAAATACAAATCGAGATTGTGCGCCCAGACAAGGGCGAGTAGTCTAGCAGGTGGAATGCCTGTCTGGTAAGGTCTAACCAACCGCCAGTAGCGAGTCTTGGGTGACTGCCAGTAATGGTAGTTGCTAAGCGTAGACAGCGAGAAAATAGAGAGTGTGATTGAGCCTCGAAATTTTGACATCTAGAAGGCTGACGTTCTAATTTCGACGGAAAGCAATACAAATCAATTCGAATTGGTGAGAAATGGTTTGCTTCTGCGGGGTCAAAGAGCACTTTATGTTTTACATTGTGATTATTCAGTCAACTGGGGAGAGCCTATTGTTTCTTGCCAATGCAAGTATGGCAAACAACTGCAAAACAGGAGAATGTCAAAAGAACAGTAGGCAGTCGGATAGCTTCATAGTACTGAAGAAGTTGGGTAATGCTAACGGAGGAAAGGGAGCTACATAATAATGGTCTTTCTGAGGACACATCAACCGTACTCAGGGACGGAGGTATTGATGGAAACGAAATTAGAAAGAATAGCAGTAATATCGGCAAATTCGCCGAGACCAGAGTTCACATCGTTGTATCATTTAATCAATAAAGAAATGCTTTTGCAATGTCACAAAGAATTAGACGGAAACAAAGCAGTCGGTGTTGATGAGATTACTAAGAAAGAGTACGAGAGAAATCTGGAGCAAAACATAGATGACTTGGTAGAAAGACTGAAAAGAAAATCATACAAACCACAGCCATCAATTAGGGTATATATCCCTAAAAGCAATGGAAAACTTCGACCATTAGGAATTGCGTGCTATGAGGACAAAATAGTCCAATTAGCATTAAAGAAGATATTGGAAGCTATCTATGAACCGAGATTTCTGAACTGCATGTACGGATTCAGACCAAATCGAGGATGTCATAACGCAATAAAAGAACTGTATAAGAGATTAAACAACACGAAAATCTGCTATATTGTGGATGCTGACATCAAAGGATTCTTCGACCATATGAAGCATGAATGGATTATCAAGTTTCTCAAACTTTATATTAAAGACCCCAACATAATTGGTCTTGTCAAAAAGTATCTTAAAGTGGGAGTGCTGGATAATGGTGAACTTATGGTGAATGAGGAAGGTTCAGCTCAAGGCAATATCATAAGTCCAATCCTAGCAAACATATATATGCACAATGTATTGACACTATGGTATAAGTTTATTATTACCAAAGAATGCAAGGGAGATAACTTTCTAATTGTATATGCAGATGATTTTGTTGCAGGATTTCAATATAAATGGGAAGCAGAGAATTACTACAAGCTTCTTAAAGAACGAATGGGAAAGTTCGGTTTGCAATTAGAAGATAGTAAAAGTCGTCTCTTACAAAGCGGTGCTTATATTGCAAGGGCAAAGCAAAAGAGCGGTGAGTGTATCAGATTACAAACATTTGATTTTCTGGGATTCACATTCTATTGTGGGCGTTCACGCAAAGGCATGCCATATATAATGCCAAAGACAAGCTCTAAGAGATTCAGACAGAAAATTCGAGACATCAAGGTATGGTTATATGCGAATAGAGACCAATCGCTAAAGAAACTAATGGGTATGCTAAATCTGAAGCTAATAGGTCATTATAGATACTATGGCATAAGTTTTAATGGCAGAATGATTTCAAACTACAAACAACAAGTGAGAGAACTTCTGTTTAAGGTGCTGAATAGACGAAGTGACAGAAAGAGTTATACAAGAGAAGGATTCATTGAAATGCTGAAATATTATCCATTGGCAATGCCAAAGATTTATGTCAGCTTGTTTTGAGACTGTAAATATTATTATGAAGAGCCGTATGCGGGAAAGCCGCACGTACGGTTCTGTGAGGGGCTTACATTGTGAGGTGTAAGTCTACTCGACTGTCTGTGAAAAGCCCGTGAATAAGCGGATGTTAATATGTATTGCTTGTGGCAACGGCTCTATTGAATATAGAATTGAGCTATCAAAAACAAGGAGGCAGAGATTATGCTAAATGAAAATATCAAAAGAATTAGAAAGTCAAAAGGGCTGTCGCAAGAAGAACTGGCAATTAAACTGAACGTAGTAAGACAGACAGTATCAAAATGGGAGAATGGTTTGTCAGTTCCAGATTCCAGTATGCTGATTATTTTGGCGAATGAACTGGATACTACTGTAAGTGAATTACTTGGAGAACCTGTAGCAGAACCGACTACCGATGATTTAAAGATTCTTTCTGAAAAATTAGAAGTTATTAATTTGCAGCTTGCAAAAAGAAGTATAACAAAGGTAAAAACGATTCGATGGATTCTTATTTCATTGTGTGCGGTTATAGTGGTAATATTTATCGCACTTGCATCTACGAATAGTTTTTATTTGAATTGGAATTACAATTACAATGATCCTGAGTTGGCAGTGGCAGGAACAATACTGCATGGGTTTGAATTCTTGTTTGTAAGACTCGCACCGATTGTTTTTTTGACTTCGGTGGTTGGAGTTGTGGTGACATATAAGAAAAGATAAATTCCAGTTTGCCAACTTGCCCTTTGAGAGAGGAGAAATCCTTTTCTCAAAGCACTTTATGGATATCATGAATGGAAGCTATGCCCAAACACATTTCCCTTGCAAGTTATGGGATGCAGGAGAAAAGGGACTTACATTATCTGCTTTTGAATGGGAGAAGGATAGAAAAACGCTGATATATGGGCAGGTAGACTATATGTATGGAGAAGCACTTTATAAGCCTGAAATGAAAGAAGGAAATCCTATAAGGTTATATAGTTTGGATGAAATCACGGAGATATTCGGTAAATTGGGACTTTGTATTTGTAACAGCTTTGCTGATTTTAGTGGAAAGCCGAGTTCTGATAATGATATTCAATTGTTGGTTTATTCCATACGGGAATAAATCTTCATCAAATCTTTATTTTTCCCTGATAGATTATATTTCAGTGAGAAATGAAATATAGAAGGAAGGATAGTAAAGATGGAAATGATGTTGCAGACACAAAATCTATGTAAATATTTTAGAAAACAGAAAGCGGTAAATAATGTTTCACTTAATATCGAAAAGGGACAGATTTATGGACTGCTTGGACCGAATGGCGCTGGTAAATCTACCACATTGAAAATGCTGACCGGTATGATGAAACCAACTGAAGGAAAGATTTACTTTGATGGAAAACTTTTGGATAGGAAAGATTTATCAAAAATAGGAGCGTTAATTGAAAATCCGCCTATTTATGAAAATCTTTCCGCCAGAGAGAATTTGAAGGTAAGACAATTATTGCTTGGTACAGATGAAAACAGAATTGATGAGGTCTTGCAGATTGTATCACTTACAAACACCGGAAAGAAGAAAGCAGGACAGTTTTCTTTGGGGATGAAGCAAAGACTAGGCATTGCAATGGCATTGCTTGGAGAACCGGAACTTTTGATATTGGATGAACCTACGAATGGATTAGATCCAATAGGCATCGAGGAATTACGAGAGCTGATCCGGTCTTTTCCGGAACAGGGAATCACTGTAATTCTCTCCAGTCATATTCTCTCAGAGGTACAGTTACTTGCAGATAAAGTCGGGATTATTTCAGGTGGAATCTTAGGATACGAAGGAGCATTAAAGCAGGGAGATAATCTTGAAGATTTGTTTATGAATGTGGTAAGAAAAAACCAGAAAGCAGGTGAAATCCATGGTTAATATTATAAAAGCAGAACATCAAAAAGCCAAAAGAACCATGCGAAAAAAGTTTATCTGGGGATTTCCTCTTCTTACATTTGTCATGGCATTTATATTTACTCTTGGGATGACAAATGCTTATGCAGAAAGTGTTTGGAACTGGTGGTATACACTTTTGCTGCCGGGGATGATTGCCCTATTTTGTTATCTTTCTGTGGCGCAGGAGAAAAAGATAAAATACTATCATTTAATGACTATTCCCACAGACAGAAGAAAATTGTTGCTGGGGAAAATTATTTATATTGGGTACATGATTCTGTTTTCCAATGTGATTGTGTTTGCAGGAGCAACGCTTGGAGGCTTTCTTCTAACGACACATGTTCCAGTTGGAGGAGCGTTGATTGCAGTATTGTTTCTGACGGTTTCTGAGTTATGGGAGATTCCGGTAGCTTTGTTTTTAAGCGAACGCTTTGGAATGATTGTAAACCTGTTCGTCTGCCTGTTTATTACCGTCAGTGGTGTGGTAATATCACAAACCAGGATCTGGTATGTACTTGTTTCGGCAATCCCTATGCGAATGATGTGTCCGTTACTTCATATTTTACCGAATGGTCTTGCGGCAGAATCGGGGAATCCATTTTTGAATACGGGAGTCATTGCTCCGGGGATCTGCCTCTCAATGATCTGGTTTGTTCTTGCAACGCTTTTGTTTCTGAAATGGTTTGAGAAAAGAGAGGTGAGATAGGATGCTTGGAAGATCTCTGAATGCAGACTTGCGAAAGATGAAAGGAACATCTGTGATTCTGGCACACGTACTGATTCCGATTCTAACCAGCGTTATATTTTTAGTGTATTACCTTTTTTCACCATGGAATGAAAATATGAAAGTGATTGCATTTTATCAGGCAATAGGAGCAGGACTTCCAGTACTTGTTGGAATTTTTACAGCAAGTGTGATGGAGCAGGAACAAAATGCAGGTAACTTTCAGAATATGTTATCCTTATCGAAAAAAGGAGTGGCATTTATATCGAAACTTCTGCTGTTACTGATGTTTTGTCTTGGCTCTGTCTTACTGACTACTTTAATATTTGGAACTGGATTTGGAATGATATCAGCAAGTGGTAGCTGGAGTAACAGCAATATGGAAATTGTAAAAATATGTGTTGTTGCAGCATTGCTACTGTGGGGAAGCAGTGTTCCACTTTATCTGTGGCAGCTGATTCTGGCTTTTCAGTTTGGAAAAGGGGTATCCATTGGAGCAGGGATTATATCAGGACTAATTAGTGCATTGATGCTTACCGGACTTGGAGATTATGTGTGGAAATATGTATTTGTCTGCTGGACGGGTAGAGTACCATATACTTATCTGCAATCTGTATTGGGAGAAACTAGTGTAGGTGAATGGTTGTCATTCATACCAGGTTGCTTAATATTAACAGGGATTAGTATGGTATACTATTTTTGGTGGGTAAACCACTGGGAAGGAAACAGAATATCGGAATAGAATCGAGGGAAACTATGGCAAAAATACTGGCAGTTGATGATGAACCGGCAATTCTGGAAATGATAGAAAGCATTTTGAATAAGGATGGACATCTGGTTACCAAAGTAAGTAATCCGCTGAAACTTAATATGGAAGAATTACATCGTTATGACCTGATTTTACTTGACATTATGATGCCTGGAATGGACGGCTTTGAATTATGCAAAAGAATCAGGGCACTTGTGGATTGTCCGATTTTGTTTCTTACCGCAAAAACGGAGGAAAAAAGTCTGGTGAGCGGACTTTCGTTGGGAGCAGATGATTATATTTCAAAGCCATTTGGAGTGAGGGAACTTCGGGCAAGGATTCATGCACATCTTAGAAGAGAGCACAGGGAACATTCTGTCCGGATGGTTTTAGGGAGAGTCTGCATTCAAATATCTCAAAAGAAACTATTGGTTGATGATAAGGAACTTCCTCTTACAAAAGCGGAGTACGAAATTTGTGAATTCCTAGCTAAAAACAGGGGACAGGTTTTCTCGAAAGAACAGATTTTAGAAGAGGTCTTTGGTTTTGACAGTGAGAGTAATGACAGTACCATTATCACGCATATCAAAAATATAAGAGCAAAATTTGCGGATTATGATTATACACCGATAAAAACAGTCTGGGGGATTGGATATAAATGGGAAGAGTAAAGAGAAGCAATGCACTCAGCTGGATTTTTATGAGATATGTACTGGTCATGCTTGGATCATTAGTAGGTTTGGTGATTGTTGCTTGGCTGCTGCTGTACCTTTTGATTAGTGTGGGCTGTATCTATCCGGCGAATTATGCAGAGCAAAAGATTAATGAAGCATATGATACGATTTTACGTGCGGATAAAGTAACTGCTGAGATGATTCCTGCACTTTGTGATTATGTAATCTTTTCAGAGAATGGAGAGAAAATAGGTGGAGATCTGTCAGAACAATACGAACAGATAGCATGGAATGTTGCAAAGTACGGAAACGCATCCGGGAAATATTTTTATAAAGTAATTGTAAGGGAAAATGAATATGTTGTATTGCAATATCGCCTGACACCTCAATATCATTCAGCTTTTTTGAGGGAGCATTTTATAGGACCACAGAATGTGATGAGTATTATGTCTGTGATTGGAGCGGTAGCGATTATCATCATTCCGTCCATACGTTTTGGAAAAAGAATCAAAAAGCAGATGCAGCCTGTATTAGACGCAATCGGACAAATAAAGGATCAAAATCTGGAATATGAGACATCCTGTTCCGGTATCAAAGAGTTTGATGACTGTTTATCGGCAATCGATGATATGCGAGATGCATTGCGAGAATCTTTAGAAAAGCAGTGGAAAACAGAGCAGGAAAAGAAACAGCAGATGTCTGCTTTGGCGCATGATATTAAAACACCTCTTACGATTGTACGGGGAAATGCAGAACTACTTTCAGAGACTGAACTGACCACAGAACAGAAGAAAAATATCACTTATGTTTTGAACGGCACAACACAGATACAAAGTTATGTAAAACAGTTGATAGATGTCACAAAATCATGGAATTGCAGTGATGTTACCTATACAACGGTGAGGTTAGAAGATTTTTTCGCAGATATAAAGGAACAGGCACTCGGACTGGTAGAAATCTATCACCAGAAGATAGATTGGAAGGCGGAACAAAGTGATAAAAAGGTAACGATTGCTTATGATCCAATGTTCCGAGCCGTAATGAATGTGATTCAGAATGCAGTGGAGCATACAAAAGAAAATGGAATCATTTATATTGACGCAAAGGAGCAGGATGGCCGGCTGACATTCATTGTGGAGGATAGCGGATCAGGATTTACAAAAGAAGCATTATTGCATGGCACAGAGCAGTTTTTTATGGATGACACAAGTAGAAATGGCGAAGCCCATTATGGGATGGGACTATTTTTTGCAAAAACTGTGGCTGAAAAATATGGTGGAGGTATTAAACTTTCAAATTCTGAAAATACAGGTGGGGCGAGGGTAGAAATATTTTTCCTGAGTAGTCAAGAAACAAGCTAAATAGACCGCAATTAAGCTATGTAAAAGAAATTTTACATGCTTTTATCTAATATGTAAAGGATGACAGTGGAAGTTCAAAAATTACAAGGGTTAATAATGAAGAACATCATTACCGAATGGTTGAAATAACTAATAAGGAAACTGGGAATTATGATGTTATGATGATTAGTACAGGAGATTCATTTACTAGAGTTGTAAATCGCGGATGTCCCAAGGATCCAACACAATTAGCACTAAATTCACAGGGGATGCTTTCGAATACAAAAGATAGAAACGAATCTAAAACATTTTTATCTCATCGGAGAAGACTCCCGCCTCTACAGGTGGCGAGTAAGAAATAAACCTGTCCGATATGATTTAGGGTGAATTTGAAAAAAATATAATAAAAAATCACCCTAAATTTAAAAAATATATTGAATTTAGGGTGAAAAAGTGCCAATATATAATTATAAAATCACCCTAAAAGGAGATGGATGAATGAGTAATATAACAGAAATCCAAAGATTACTAAATGAAAAAGCTGATTTGCAGGCTCAAATTAATATCTCTGCATTTGATGGAAGTATTGAAATCAAGACTGTAAATGATCAGAAATATATTTATGTTAGAAAAAGAGAAGCTGGAAAATACAAATCAAATTATATAGATAAATATTCTGAGGAGCTCTACGCACTTGCAGTTAATCAATCGCAGCAAATAAGAGCGGTTAAAAAGCAACTTAGAAAAATCGAAAAGGACTTAGCAAAGCTTGGATATACAGAAAGCGAACTGTCACCAAGAGTAAAGCTTAATATTGACTTTGCTAGAGCTAATGTCAAAAGTCTGATTTATGATCAGGCTGTATTGGAAGGTGTTTCCACTACATTTCCACAGACAGAAACTATTTTGGAAAATGGCGAAGTTAACGGAGTAAAAGCAACTGATGTCCAAAAAATCTTAAATTTGAAGCATGCGTGGGAGTTTATTGTGGATCCGGATGTAGTGGCTTCTCCTTGCAATTATTATATGGTAAGTCATATAGCACGCCTGGTAAATGAAGGGTTCTTCGAAAATGGTGGTTCCGTTAGAGCTGTTCCTGTTACGATTGGTGGTTCAAGCTATGTGCCTCCAATTCCAAATGAGTTGGATGTAAAAGAGAAAATAGATGAAATTATAAACTCAGGACTTGAGGACGTTGATATTGCAATTGAGCTTACGCTTTATTGTATGAAGACACAGATTTTTATTGATGGTAATAAGAGAGCTTCTATTATCTTTGCTAATCATTTTATGATTGGAAAAGGTATTGGATTGTTAGTTGTGCCGGAGAATATTGTGTCTGAATTCAAGGGTCTTCTTGTAGCTTATTATGAAGGTCGAAATGAAGATGAGATTAAGGCATTTTTGAAAGAGAAGTGTTGGCGTAAGTTTTAGTAGATAAGTATTTATATCCTAAACGAACGAATCGTGTCATTAATTGGAACAATGTAGTTGTGAAGAACATTCGATAGAGGAATATGCTGGAAAATTGTGTATTTCAGCAAGCCGATTATCTCATTTATTTAGTGAACAGGTAGGGATAACGCTTAAAAAATATTTAACACTGCATCAGTTAGAAAGAGCATTTCAAGATTTATTAGCTGGGAAACGGATAACGGAAGCAGCATTAAACGCAGGATTTGATTCACCACCACATTTTGCATCTACAGTAAAAAGGATGATGGGACTTCCGGCGAGAAGTACAGTAAAAGATAGCGAATTTTTGAAAGTTTATTAGAGGTTTGTTTTCTATAATAGAGCCATAAGAAGAAAGAGAGGCGATATTATGGAGAAGAAATATCTTGAAATGACTAAAATGCTAAATTTCGATGTAGAGAGTATACAGTCTCTCATAAAAAATCGTAAATGGATAGAATTAGATGAATATAACAAAATAGCTGCCATTTATGATTTCGTAAGAAACGAGATATTGTTTGGATATAACAGTTCAGACTTGCCAGATTTTAACGAAAGAGATTTTGTCGCAAAAGAAATTTTGTTTTGGGCAGATACTTCCGGTTCAGTAAATCAAGATGCGCTTGAAGCAGTATATGCAGAAATTAGAGGTGTTATTGAGCAATTTAATGGTAAAATAAAGGGAAAGCTTGGGTTCTTTGATACAGATGTAACCACACCAATTTCGTTTGAAAATATTAATGAATTAGAAAAAATAATACCATATGGTGGAGGTGGTACTGATTTTACGGTTGTGTTTCATTATATAAAAAGTAATATGAAACACGACCTGTCAGCTGTCATTATTATATTTACTGATGGATATGGTTTATTTCCAGAAGAAGCAGATATACTTGATATTCCGGTTCTCTGGTTGATTGATAATGAAGATGTGAATCCACCCTTTGGAAAAGTAGCAAGACTAAGAAAGGCACAACAATGACAACCAATCATCTGATTTTAGATTTTTCGCATGTATATTGCGATGAAAACATACCAAAGAATACCGGCATCCACTGGCTGGACTGCTCTGAAATTGAGGAGTGTGATTTGTATTGTTCCAGACAGGCAGAAGAGAAAATCAGAGAAAAAATCAAGCCATATGGAATTCATGGAATCCATTTTCTGGATTCCGGAAATTATCATTATGTGACAGAAATTATGACAAGCCAGATTCAAAAGGAATTCCAGCTTGTTGTATTTGACCATCATACGGACATGCAAAAGCCGATGATTGAGCACATGACAAGCTGCGGAGACTGGGCAGAAAAGGTGTTAGAGACGAATCCATGGTTGCAGCAACTGATATTAATCGGACCGCAGGCGAAGGATATAGAGCAGCTTTATCGGGAAAATGATGGCTTGATGAATCGTAAAGAAATATCAGAAAAACTCCTTACTTTTTCTGCAGAAGAGATTCGTGCCGGAGAAGATAAAAATAAGATTTCCAAAATAAAAAAGAATCTGCCGGTTTATATATCCATAGATAAGGACATCTTAGATAAACAATATACGGAGACAAACTGGAGCCAGGGAAACATGTCACTTCCGATGCTGGAGCGATTGCTCTCACATTTTCTGGAAAACGGAAATATACTTGGCATTGATATCTGTGGAGAATGCCAGCAGGGAATTCCACTGCCGGAATATTTGCAGGCAGAAGAACTGAATGAAGAAACGAATCAGAAATTATTTGAGTTCCTGTCCCATTATATTTTATAACATTTCAAAGCAGAAAATAGGATATCCCCACAAGCTCTCCAAAGCTTTGTAAAATCTTGAAAAAGCTAATCTTCAGATATATAATGTTAAGAAAGTAAGAGCAATGAAGGAAGAGTATAAGATATTTGATGAGTACAGATTGCATAAAATGTTTTCTAAAATCAAGTTGTTTTCTGAATAAAGAACTTTGACTAGAATAACTATGAAGCGAGGTAGTGGATATGGAAAAAGACCCGTTTAAGGAATATTTGAGGGAGTCTGAACCGGATAAAGCTCATAAAGGATATGCTTGGAGTACGGCAATTGGACTTCAGGCAGTGGACGGACTCAAACCATCTAAATATCTGATTGATACCGCCATTCAGAACATTGAAGGTAAAATCACGATGAAAGAAGCACAGAGTCTTATTGACAGCTATTATGAAGAAAGACCAGTGCATTTGTCCGATGATGAGCGTACCGAAGAAGCAGATAAGGTTTCGTCCCGTATCGCAGAAATTCTTTCGGAAACAGCGTTTTCATTTTCACCAAACGAGTATATCTCTATCCACCGTAAACTCTTTCAGGGTATTTATAAACACGCCGGAAAGATTAGAGATTACAACATCACAAAGAAAGAATGGGTGCTTGATGGAGCAACTGTTATGTACGGTAGTGCTTCAGAACTGAGAGCTACACTTGAATATGATTTTTCGAAGGAGAAGGATTTTAGTTATAAAGGGCTTTCAATGGACGAGATTATTCATCATCTTGCGGTATTCATTTCAGGGTTATGGCAAATCCATATCTTCGGGGAAGGCAATACGAGAACAACGGCAGTGTTTTTCATCAAATATTTAAGGACGCTTGGGTTCTCTGCAACCAATGATATTTTTGCAGAAAATGCGTGGTATTTCAGAAATGCACTTGTCCGTGCAAACTATACAAACCTGCAAAAAGGTATTCACGAAACAACAGAGTATTTGGAAACATTTCTCAGAAATTTGCTTTTGAACGAGGAAAATGAGCTTCATAATCGAAATCTTCATATAAGTGGACTTTTGAACAAAGAAAAAGTGGACATTGGGGATGTAAAAGTGGATATTGAGGATATAAAAGTGGATATTGAAAGTGTACTTTCCGAAAAAAGTAGTGATTTCTTGGTAAAAACGACGATTCATATCCATAGACTTTTTGAGAAGTTTGGCTTTGATGAGGTGTTTGGAAGAAGTGCAGTTATGGAACTTCTTGAACTGAAAGGTTCAGGTGCTTCAAAACTTCTTTCCAATTTGGTGCAGGCAGATATTATTGAACCAGTGTCCGGTCACGGAAAAGGAAAATATAAATTCAAGAAGTAATGTATATCTTGTCTGAAGTTTTATAAGTTTTTTCTTGAAATTGTCGACACAGCGTGTAGACAATCCGATGTTTTATTTTCAGCAGAAGAAAAGAGAGAAAAGGGAAATTGTGTTGATGATAGAATCCAGAAATAAAAAAAGACAGCCACTTTTGGGGGGCGGTACAGTCGCCTCAATTGAGACTGTCTTATTTTTGACTAAATCAAAAGGGAAAGTATCTTTTCTAAAAACAAGGAATGTTATACAATATATCTGTTAAGATAAAAATATACGGAGGATGTCCGATGTATACAACATACAAAGAGTACTTAAAACAGGAGACGTCACTGCCCTTTGAAGAAGCCATGCAGATCTGGAACCAGATTGCAGAGCAGGGGGAGGCGGATGCAGCCTGCAGGGAACTCATAGACCGTTTTTTGAAATGTGCAGTAGACTATGTGCGAATCAGAAACGGATGGAACCAGAAATCGCTGGCAGAGAAAGGGCAGGCAGATGCGGAGCGCACCTGCTGTCATAATCTTGTAATCAGTGCGAAAAACAAGCTGTCCGTCTATATGTATGAGCATAAGCTGGGCAATGACTGGGATGATTGGTTAGGGGAAGAGCGAAAACGAATCGGAGACTTCGCATGTTATGTGGTACTGCTTCAGGGACTGGAAGCGAGATAGTATAGAAAACAAAAGAAATCGAGGAACTTATCACATGGCAAAAGTGATTATGATACAGGGAACAATGTCGAATGCCGGAAAAAGCCTGATTACAGCAGGCTTATGCCGCATCTTTCATCAGGACGGTTATCGTGTGGCACCTTTTAAGTCGCAGAATATGGCATTGAATTCCTATATTACAACAGAAGGGCTTGAAATGGGGCGGGCACAGGTTATGCAGGCAGAGGCAGCAGGAATCGAGCCACAGGTCTGTATGAACCCGATTCTTTTAAAGCCAACCAATGACATTGGCTCCCAGGTGATTGTCAACGGTACGGTCATTGGTAATATGCCGGCACGGGAATATTTTAACTATAAGAAAAAGCTTGTCCCGGATATATTAAAGGCATTTCACAAACTGGAAGAGCAGGCGGATATTATTGTAATAGAAGGGGCCGGAAGTCCGGCAGAAATTAATCTCAAGGAAAATGACATTGTAAATATGGGCATGGCGGAGATGGTAAATGCACCGGTTCTTCTGGCAGGAGATATTGACCGGGGCGGTGTGTTTGCACAGCTTTTAGGAACACTGATGCTTTTAGAAGAGCAGGAAAAATCCCGTGTAAAAGGTTTAATCATCAACAAATTCCGCGGAGACGTATCCATATTGGAACCGGGCATTCAGATGTTAGAGGAAAAAGGCGGCATTCCGGTCTGCGGAGTGGTGCCTTATATGAAGGTACAGCTTGAGGATGAAGACAGCCTGACCGGAAAATTCAAGCATCGAAAAGAGGCATTGATAGACTTGGCAGTTATCCGTTATCCGAGAATATCTAATTTTACGGATTTTGATGTTTTCGAGCATATGGAGGGAGTATCGGTGCGCTATGTGACTTCGGTGCAGGAAATCCATCATCCGGATGCCATTATTCTGCCGGGCAGTAAGAATACAATGGGTGACCTGAAATGGATGCGCGAAAATGGCATGGAAGCTATGATAAAGAAACTCTCCGCAGACACTCCGGTCATTGGAATCTGCGGCGGTTACCAGATGTTAGGAGAAAGCCTCGAAGACCCTTATTCGGTAGAGGAAGGCGGCAGCTTACGGGGCATGGAGCTATTGCCGCTTAAGACCGTGATGAGCCGGGAAAAGGTACGCCGTCAGGTAACGGGAACCATAGACTCTCTCACCGGTATGTTAGCTTCCCTTTCCGGCAAAGAATACAAAGGCTACGAGATTCATATGGGACATACCGGCGGAACACAGAAGCCAGAGCGGATACAGGCACCAAAGCAGATACAGGCGCAGCCTCAAGCTCATGTGCATGCACAGGAGAAATCCAGTACACAGGATGCAGTCGTTGTGCAGAAGGGAAATGTCTACGGAACGTATGTCCATGGTATTTTTGATGAGGGAGATATCGCATCCACTTTTATCCGGGCATTAGCGGAGAAAAAGGGAGTGCATTATGAAGATAATCAGGGCATGAATTATCAGCAGTATAAGGAGAGCCAGTACGATTTGCTGGCGGATACACTGCGGAAATATCTTGATATGGAAGCGGTTTATGGAATGCTGCAGGAGGCAGAATATGACAAAAGCAGAATTGGATAGCATAAAGATTTTGCCTTTGGAGGATAGTTGGTATCGAAAGGTAAAAGAGAAGCTGGATGGAATCGCCAAACCATTGGATGGGCTTGGAAAGTTTGAATATCTGATTGCACAGATTGGAGCCATAGAGAAGACGACCAGAATATCCATTCAGAAAAAAGCAGTTCTTGTTATGTGTGCAGACAATGGCGTGGTGGAAGAGCAGGTCAGCCAGAGTGGAAAAGAAGTAACTCTTGCAGTGGCAAAAGCCATGGGAGTAAATAATTCTTCTATAGGAAAGATGGCAGCAGTGGCAGGCGTGGATGTAATTCCGGTGGACATTGGAATTGATACAGACGAAGTGATTCCCGGAGTATTGCCACGAAAAGTTGCAAAGGGAACGAAAAACTTTGCTAAGGAACCTGCAATGACAGAAGAAGAGGTCTTAAAGGCAATAGAAACCGGAATACAACTGGTGCAGCAATGCCATAGAGAAGGGTATGAGATACTTGCTACAGGAGAGATGGGAATCGGAAATACAACCACTAGTACAGCCGTTGCAGCAGCACTTTTGGATTTAGAGGTAGAGCAGGTGACCGGCAAGGGCGCCGGATTAACGGATGAAGCATTAAAAAGAAAATGCAGGGTAATTAAAGAAGCAATAGAAAAATATTCCCTTCGTGATGCGGATGCATTTACCATATTAAAGACGGTAGGTGGACTGGACATAGCCGGATTGACAGGCGTATTTATCGGAGCAGCAATCGAGCAGATACCGGTTGTCATCGATGGCGTCATCAGTGCCGTTGCGGCACTTTTGGCAGAGACTTTTTGCAAGGGTGCCGTAAATTATATGATACCATCCCATAAGAGCCGGGAACTGGCAGAGACAGCGATTATGAAAAAGCTGTATTTAGATCCGGTATTGGATGCGGATATGGCACTGGGTGAGGGAACCGGTGCAGTGATGATGATGTCCCTGCTGGATGTGGCACTGGGCGTGTATTTGCAGGGAGCATCCTTTGCAAATTTTGAGATAGAACAGTACAAGAGGTATGAAGAATGATTGCATTGGTAATCGGCGGAAGCGGCAGCGGAAAATCCGCATATGCAGAACAAATGGCAGTGAAAGCCGCAGGCAACGGCAGCCTCTTTTATGTAGCCACCATGCAGGTGTATGATGAAGAAGGAAAGAAAAAAGTAGAGCGTCACCAGAAAATGCGGGCAGGAAAAGGCTTTCTTACGATAGAGCAGCCGAGAAGACTTAAAGAGGCAGCAAAGAAAGTGGCAACCGAAAAAGTGTCAGCAGGAAAAGTTGCAGCAGAAAGAGTGTCGGCCGGGAAAATAGTTTTGCTGGAATGTATGTCGAACCTCGTTGCCAACGAAATGTTTTCAGAAGAAAATCTGTCTGCTGTGATGGATGAAGCGAAAATAAAGCAGCTTTCTCATGAAATTATAAGTGGAGTAACAGCATTGCAGGATTCCTGTGATATACTGATTATTGTCACGAATCAGATATTTGAAGACGGAATCCGTTATGACGCATCCACAATGGATTATATCCGGTTGTTAGGAGATATAAACCGGCAGATTGCAGAGCGGGCAGAGCAGGTTATTGAAGTAGTAGCAGGGATTCCGATTTTCATAAAAAAGGATGGAATTTAAGAAAGAAGAGGAATACATGAAAATTATAAAAGGATTCGTCATTGCATTTTCTATATATTCAAAAATACCGGTGCCACAGTTTGACTGGAAGGAAGAAGATATGCAGTATCACCTCTGCTTCTTCCCATTGATTGGTCTTATCATTGGTGCATTGGAAGCCGGCTGGTTCTTTTTGGGAAATGCAGTCGAGATAAGCCATCTTTGCAAAACACTGATAGCGGTGGCAATTCCACTGCTTGTTACCGGTGGCTTTCATATGGATGGATTTATGGATACCATGGATGCATTTCATTCCTATCAGGATAAGGAGAAGAAGCTGGAAATTTTAAAGGACCCGCATATTGGAGCATTTTCCGTATTGATGCTGGTTTTATATTATCTTATTTATGGAGCAGCATATGCGGAGCTTACGGAATTGTCTGCAATTCTTGTAGTGGGAATTGGCTTTGCGTTATCACGAAGCTTAAGCGGAATTGGTGTGGTAAGCCTGAAGGCGGCAAAAAAGGACGGTATGCTTGCTTATTTTGCAGACAGCGCCCAGAAAAAAAGAGTGCTGGCAGTCCTCATCATAGAGGCAGTTGTCTACAGTGGATGTATGATTTATGTAAACCTGTGGGCGGGGCTTGCAGCAGTAGTTGTGGCATTGCTCTGTTATGGATATTATAGCTGGAAAAGCCGGAAGGAATTTGGCGGAATCAATGGTGATACCGCAGGATATTTTGTGTCATTATGCGAAAATGCCATGGCAGTTGCAGTGGTAGTTGTTTTTCACTTTATAGGAAATTGCTTTCCTGTAAAGTAAAAAACGCTCCGCGAGTATGCGCACTGCGGCGTATAAGGTAGATGCTGCAAGCGACCGCCGCAGGCACGAGAATGTGCCAAGGCACATTCTTTGTTTTATAGCAGGCTGGAAAGGAAAAATCATGGAATTATTTTTGGGCGGATGTTACCAGGGAAAAAAGGAATATGTGTTAAAACTTCATCCGGAATGTAAAGGTCAGGTGATAGAGGGCGAAAACCTTCCTGCAGACTGGGATGGAATGATAAAAGAACTGCAGGAATTTGAGAATCCGGTCATTAACCATTTACACCTGTGGGTCCGGAAATGTCTTGAGCAGCAGGCGGATGTGGAACTGTTAACTGATAAACTGCTGGAAACATATCCGGGACTTATTTTCATCTGTGATGAGATTGGAAACGGAATTGTACCGATGGATGCTCTTGAACGGGATTACAGGGAGCGGACCGGAAGACTACAGATACGGATTGCCGAGAAGGCAGAAAGGGTAGAACGCATTGTATGTGGAATCAGCCAGAGATTAAAATAAATTTATTGCTTATCCGTCATGGAAAGACCCCGTCAAATCGGGAACACCGGTATTTGGGTGTAACAGAAGAAGCTTTATCCGGGGAAGGCAGAAAGCAGTTGGAGATTCTTGCAGAAAAAGACATTTTAAAAAAACCATGGCTGCTTTTCATCAGTCCGATGCTGCGCTGTCAGGAGAGTGCTGGTATACTTTTTCCGGGAAAGAAAGCTTATCCGATAGAAGAATGGCGGGAGATGAATTTTGGTGCATATGAGGGAAAGAATTACGAAGATTTGAAAAATGATTCCTATTATCAGAAATGGATTGACAGCAATGGCACACTGCCTTTTCCGGAAGGCGAGAGCCAGCAGGAATATATAAAACGTTGCCAAAGGGGACTTCATGCCGCAACAAAAATCATAGAGGGAAAAATCACCGGAGAAATCGCAGATGCTGCAATGCCGTTATCAAAGAGTCGAATAACAGAACTCCGGGAGCCTGAAAAACAGATAGCAGAAAGTCAGATGATAGAAAATCAAATAGCAGAAAATCAGATGACAGAAAGTCAGCCCCGGAATATAACAGCGGTTGTACACGGCGGCACAATTATGGCACTGCTTCACATTCTTGCAGGCGGAAATTATTTTGATTATCAGGTGAAAAATGGAGGCGGCTACTGCTGTAAGCTCAGACTTTGCGGGGAAGAATGGAAATTAGATTCCCTTGAGGAGATTACAATATGATTTATCACATGATTGCGTTCGGACTGGGATTTTGCCTGGACCTTCTTTTGGGAGATCCATACTGGCTGCCACATCCCATCCGGGTGATTGGAAATTTTATAGGGATATTGGAAAAAAGAATGAATAAAAAGGAGTGCAGTGAGAAATACCTTGTAAGAGCAGGCATTGGAGTGGTTGCGCTTGTTTTGCTGACAGTTCTTATGGTGACCGCACTTCTTCTGATTCTTGCGTACCGGATTCATCCGGTGGCAGGTGTTATCTTGGAAATGATTATGACCTATCAGATTCTTGCTGCAAAATGCCTGAAAGTAGAAAGCATGAAGGTATATAATTGTTTAAAGGAGAATGACCTTATAGCGGCAAGACATGCTGTTTCCATGATTGTAGGAAGAGATACCGGGCGGCTGGATGAAACCGGAGTGGCAAGGGCTGCCATTGAAACGGTGGCGGAAAATACTTCGGATGGAGTCATTGCACCGATGCTGTATACCGCACTTGGCGGACCGGTTCTGGGCTTTTTTTATAAGGCAGTCAATACGATGGATTCCATGGTAGGATATAAGAATGAACGTTATCTTCATTTTGGCAGAGCTGCCGCAAAATTCGATGATATCTGCAATTATATCCCATCCCGTATCAGTGCATACCTGATGATTGTAGGGACGTATTTCCTTGGAAAGGAATATGACGGGAAGCATGCATATTACATTTATAAAAGGGACCGGTATCATCATGCCAGCCCGAACTCTGCTCAGACAGAGGCAGTTTGTGCAGGAGCACTGTCCATACAGCTTGCAGGAGATGCCTGGTATTTTGGCAAACGGGTGAAAAAGCCGTTTATCGGAGATGCACTGCGTCCGGTGGAATACGAGGACATCAGAAGAGCAAACCGGCTTTTGTATGCGACTGCATTTTTATGTGAAGGCATTTGCCTTTTGGTGATGGGATTGTTATTCTTTATATGATTGAAAGGATAACAATACAGGAAAGGAACAGGAATATGGTACATGGAGGAGACATCTACCGTAATTGCATATCGTTAGATTATTCTGTAAATATCAATCCTCTGGGCATACCGGCATCTGTAGAGGCAGCCCTTAGGGAAGCGGTGTCTTTATGCAGCCGGTATCCGGATATCAGGCAGGAGAAGCTGAAGGCAGCCATTGCTGAGATGGATAAGGTAGCGGCAGATGAGATATTGTGCGGAAATGGAGCTTCTGAACTTTTTCCTGCAATTCTTCATGCATTAAAACCAAAGAAAATACTGATTCCGGTTCCTTCTTTTTATGGTTACGAGTGGGCTGCCGGAACGGAAGCGTGTGAAGTAAGTTATTTTCCATTGCGGGAACAGGATAATTTTGTGCTGGGAGAGGACTTTATTGAGGCATTAGATAAAGAAACGGAGCTTATATACCTTGCTAATCCCAATAATCCCACCGGACAGTTAATTCCACCGGAGATTTTAAAAGGGATTTTAAAGCGGTGTCAGGAGCTTGATATAATAGTGGTGGTAGATGAATGCTTCCTGCCATTTTGTGAGGAGGCTTCGATTTATGAAGAAATGGAAGCGGGCATGAAATGTGGGAATCTGATTCAGGTGAGAGCATTTACCAAGACCTTTGCCATACCGGGAGTCCGGCTGGGTTATCTTATCTGCCGGAACAGGGAAGTATGTCAGAAGATTGCAAGACAGCTTCCGGAATGGAACTTATCGGTATTTGCCCAGATGGCAGGATGCGCTGCAGCAAAAGAAACGGAATTTATCGGGGAAAGCAGAAAACTCATAAAAGAGCAGCGGAGTATTCTGACAAAAGAGCTGACATCCTTAGGCTTCCGGGTGTATCCGTCCCAGGCGGATTATATTCTATTTTACACAGAGTTACCGTTATATGAGTTACTTTTAAAGAAACAGATTTTGATTCGAAATTGTGAAAATTACAGAGGTCTGTCCAAAGGATATTACCGGATTGCAGTAAGAGGGCAGGCAGAGAATGAGCGGCTGATAAGCGCATTAAGAGAGGTGACAGAGAAATGAATCCCATCGAATTTGTATTGCCGGGAGAGATTGAAAAACGCAGCTTTGAGATTATTTCAGAGGAATTAGAAAAGCGTCAGATTGTATTGCCTAAGGAGCAGGAGCCTGTTACCAAGCGTGTGATACATACCAGCGCAGATTTTGATTATGCAGAGACAATGTGTTATTCTGACCATGCAGTAGAAATTGCAAAGGAACTGATTCTTAAGGGCGCCGATATTGTAACGGATACCAATATGGCACTTGCCGGAATCAATAAGAAAATACTGGCATCATTTGGCGGAGAAGCCCATTGCTTTATGGCGGATTTGGATGTAGCACAGCTTGCCAGAGAGCGGCAGGTAACAAGAGCCACCATCAGCATGGAGAAAGCCGCAGCCATTGAAAAACCAGTTATTTTTGCGGTGGGAAATGCACCGACGGCGTTAATCGAGCTTCATAAAATGATAACGGAGGGACGCTACCAGCCGGCATTTATTATCGGAGTTCCGGTAGGCTTCGTAAATGTGGTACCGGCAAAAGAATTGATTATGGAAACAGAAGTACCGTATATCATTAACCGGGGCAGAAAGGGCGGGAGCAATGTTGCCGCAGCTATCTGCAATGCAATTTTGTATCAATTAAGACGATAGTAAAATCAGGGGGAAGAAAGATGCAATATGGGTTTACCTCCGGAAGCTGTGCCGCAGCCGCAGCAAAGGCAGCAGTCTATATGCTGCTGAGTGGAAGAAGAAAAACAGAGATTACCATTGAGACACCAAAGGGAATTCCCTACCATGCAACGGTGGAGTATATCGAAATTCAGGAAACAGAAGTTTCCTGCGCGGTACAAAAGGACGGCGGGGATGACCCGGATGTGACAACGGGGGCATGGATTTATGCAACGGTGAGCATTTGTGAAGAAAATAACAATCAGATAGAAATAGATGGCGGCAACGGTGTTGGCAGGGTTACGCGGCCGGGATTAGACCAGCCGGTAGGAAATGCCGCAATTAATACGGTGCCACGGCAGATGATTGCAAAAGAAGTATCAGAGGTCTGCCATCTGTTTGATTTTCAGGGCGGAATCAAAGTCGTAATTTCAGTGCCGGAAGGAGAAAATCTTGCGGCACAGACTTTTAATCCGAGACTTGGAATAAAGGGCGGAATCTCGATACTTGGAACCAGCGGTATTGTTGAGCCTATGAGTGATAAGGCATTGCTGGATACCATAGCAGTGGAATTGAAACAGAAGCGGGCAGAAGGTCATTCTATTGTTGCCATATCGCCGGGCAACTACGGATTGGAATTTATGAAACGGACCTATGGTTATGATTTGGAGCGCAGTGTAAAATGCAGCAACTTTATCGGACAGACCATTGACATGGTAAAAGAACTTGGATTTTCCAAAATGCTCTTAACCGGTCATATCGGAAAGCTGATAAAGGTATCCGGCGGCATTATGAACACCCATTCCAAAGAGGCAGACTGCCGGATGGAGCTTCTGGCGGCGGCAGCAATCCGGGCGGGCGCAGAAGTGACACTGCTTCGGGAAATATTAGACTGCATTGGTACAGAGGATGCCGTAGACCGGATTCGAAAAGCCGGACTTTTAGAACCTGCCATGGAATATGTCATGGAAAAAATTGAAGACCATCTTAAGCATCGTGCCGGGGATGGACTGGAAATAGAATGTATGGTTTATAGTAATGATATCGGACTTTTAGGTGTAACGCCGGGAGCAGAGGCATTATTAAAAGAACTGTTGGAGGAAAAGCAATGATTCATTTTGTTGGAGCAGGGTGCGGAGCACCGGATTTGATTACCGTAAGAGGAATGCATCTTTTGGAAAAAGCGGATGTGATTATCTATGCCGGTTCACTGGTAAATCCTGAGCTTTTAAATTATGCCAAAGCAGACTGTCAGGTATATAACAGTGCAGTGATGACATTGGAAGAAGTCCTTGCAGTTATGGTGGAGGCAGAGCAGGAAGGAAAAGATGTGGTGCGGCTGCATACCGGAGAACCAAGCATATATGGAGCAGTGCAGGAGCAGATGCAGGAGCTGGATGCAAAAAAGATAGCCTATGATTCTACGCCGGGAGTAAGTGCCTGCTTTGGAGCAGCGGCAGCCATGAATCTGGAGTATACCCTGCCGGATATTTCCCAGTCCCTTATCATTACCAGAATGGAGGGACGGACGGCTGTTCCGGAGAAAGAAAGCATTGAGGCATTTGCTGCCCATCAGTGTTCCATGGCAATCTATTTAAGCACCGGAATGTTGGAGAAGTTATCTGAGCGTCTGATAAAGGGCGGCTATTCAAAGGATACCACTGCGGCACTGGCTTATAAGGTAAGCTGGCCGGAGGAAGAAATATATATCTGCACGGTAGAAACATTGGCACAGACAGCGGCAGAACATGGAATTACCAAAACGGCACTGGTTCTCGTTGGAGATGTCATTAACAAGAGCGGATACAGCAAATCCAGACTGTATGCAGAAGATTTCTCCACAGAATTCCGGGCAGCAAAAAAATCATAAGAAGGCGGAAAGAAAATGCAGTCATTGAAATGGAGTGTCATCAGCTTTACCGAAAAGGGAGCAGAGCTTGCCGAAAAGATAAAAAGACTTTCCAAAGAGCAGCAGCTTCCCTATGAAATTCATACTTATCATGGCAGAAAACAGGTGGAAAATCTGAACGCGTGGACAAAGGAACAGTTTTCCCTAAGAAATGCAATCATTTTTATCGGAGCATGTGGAATTGCAGTGCGAACAATTGCCCCATTTCTTAAGGACAAGCTGACAGACAGTCCGGTGCTGGTACTGGATGAGGCAGGCAATTATGTCATTCCTCTTTTATCCGGGCATGTAGGAGGCGCCAATGAGATAGCACTGCAGCTGGCAGAGTTATTAGGAGCAGTTCCGGTAATTACCACAGCGACCGACATTAATAATGCCTTTGCCATAGATGTATTTGCAAAAAAGCATGACCTTTCCATTGATAAAAAAGAAGGCATTAAGAAGGTTTCTGCAAAGGTGCTGGAAAAAAAGAAGCTTTCCATGACAATCGCTCCGGAATATGCTGCCAAAGTGGATGTGGCAATCGGCACACCAGAGGATGGGCAGAAGCCGGAACCATTATTGAACTTAATCCCCAAAGAATATATTCTTGGAATCGGATGCAGAAGGAATAAAGAAGAACAGGAACTTAAGGCATTTGCAGAAAACTGTTTAAAGGAAGCCGGAGTAGACTGGAAACAGATACGGGCGATTGCTTCGATTGATAAAAAGAAGGATGAAAATGCAATTCTAAAACTTGCGGCAGAACATGGCATTCCATTTCTCACCTTTGATGCAGAAACCTTAAGCCGTGTGTCCGGTACCTTTGATTCATCGGTATTTGTGGAAAGCCAGGTGGGCGTAGACAATGTCTGCGAGCGGGCAGCCATGGCAGCCTGCCGGGATAATGGAAGGCTGGTGCTTCAGAAAAAAGCGGAAAATGGAATGACACTGGCAATAGCAAAAGAAGATTGGAGACTGACTTTATATGAAGAATAAAATATGGATTGTTGGAATGGGACCGGGAAATGAAGAGATGATGACAGGCAGAGCCATCGAAGTATTAGAACAGGTGGACGTAATCATCGGATATACCGTATACCTTGATTTGTTAGGAGAACGTTTTCAAGACAAGGAATTTCTTTCCACGCCGATGCGGCAGGAAGAAAAACGCTGCAGAATGTGTTTTGAGGAAGCAGAAAAAGGCAAAAGCGTGGCAATGGTATGCAGCGGCGATGCCGGTGTCTATGGAATGGCATCACTGATGTATGAGATCGGAAAAGAATATCCGGCGATTTCACTGGAAGTGATACCGGGAATTACCGCAGCCAACAGCGGAGCAGCGGTTCTTGGAGCACCATTAAATCATGACTACTGTGTAATCAGTCTCAGTGACCTTATGACACCATGGGAGTTAATTGAAAAGAGGCTGATTATGGCGGCACGGGGAGATTTTGCTATTGCACTTTATAATCCATCCAGCCGGAAGCGGGCAGACTATTTGGAAAGAGCATGCAAAATTCTGCTTCAGGAGATAGAACCGGAGCGCGCATGCGGTTATGTGGAAAATATCGGAAGAGACGGAGAAAGCACAGTTACCTGTACTTTAGAAGAATTACAGAGTAAATCAGTAAATATGTTTACTACCGTTTTTGTTGGAAATTCCAGAACCAGAATTCAGGATGGAAAATTAATCACACCAAGAGGCTATAAGATAGAGCAATGAAAAAAATAATCATTTTTTCAGGAACAACAGAAGGAAGAAAATTATCGGAACTGATGGCGGCAGCAGGCATAGCCCACACCGTATCGGTGGCAACCGATTATGGAAAGCTGGTTATGAAGGCGCATCCGAAGGTGAAGATTCAGGAAGGACGCCTTTCCAAAGAAGCTATGTCAGAATTTCTAAGGAAAGAATCCTTTGACCTTGTAATCGATGCCACTCATCCCTATGCGGTGGAAGTGACCAGAACCATAAAAAGCTGCGTTGCCGGAATGAAAGCGGATGGACTTGAGGTCATTTACTTACGGCTGAAACGGAGCATCCAGGCGTCAGAAGAAGCAGGACTTCGTTTCTTTGACAGCAATGAGGCCTGTGCAGAAGCATTAAAGGAAATCAAGGGAAACATTCTTCTTACTACAGGAAGCAAGGAACTTTCCGTATATACCGCATCCGAAGAAGTAAAAAAACGTCTTTACGTCCGGGTACTGCCGGGGCTGGAAAGTCTTGAAATCTGCCGGAGGGAAGGAATTCTGCCACAACAGATTCTGGCACTGCAGGGACCTTTTTCTGAAGAATTCAATGATGCACTGATTCATCAGTACGGGATAAAATGTATGGTAACAAAGCAGGGCGGCATTACCGGAGGCTTTTTAGAAAAAAAAGAAGCAGCTTTAAAAAATCATATCCCGCTTTTGGTCATTCGTCAGGAGGCAGCAGAGGAAGACGGACTTTCCTTTGATGCAGTCTGTGAGAAAATCGAAACATTAACAGGGGTAAACTTTTCCTTAAGACCGGCGGAGCTTATGATTACGCTGGCAGGAATCGGACCGGGGGATGCAGATATGATGACCGTCCGGTTAAAGGAAACATTGGCAGAAGCGGACCTTGTATTAGGTGCGAAACGTCTGATAGAGGCGGTGACACCGAAGCTTGAAAAAGAGGCACTTTATCTGCCGGATAAAATCCTTACATGGCTTAAGGAAAAGAGCAGACAGTATGCGGTGCATGAAAAACTGAAGGTAGTCATCCTTTTTTCCGGGGATATTGGTTTTTATAGTGGCTGGAGCAAGGTAAGAATCTGTCTGCAGGAAGCGCTGCAAAAGGGCATACTTCATGGAACCTTGCAAAGCATTCCGGGCATTTCTTCCATTCAGATGATGGCAGCAGCCTGTGGCGTAAGCTGGGAAAATGCCGGAATTTACAGTATACATGGCAAAACAGATACGGATGGCTGGCAGGCAGAAGTGATACGCAGGATGCATGAAAATGGGCGGCTGTTTCTTTTGGTATCCGGAGCAGAAGACATCCGGAAATTAGGAGCACTTTTTTCGGATAAAGAGAATTGCAGAATTACAGTGGGGTACCAGTTATCTTATCCGCAGCAGAAGCTGATGGTGCTTACACCGGAAGCGTGCAGAGAGACAGAACAGGAAGGATTGTATGTTGTCATGATAGAGAAGGAAGAACAGAAAGCGAATGAAGAATGTGCGGAGCAGGGAAAGCGCAGGGAACAGGAAGCGCAGGAAGAGCCAGCAACTTTGTCACCGGGAATCCCGGATGAAGCCTTTATTCGTGGGAAAGTTCCAATGACCAAAGGGGAAGTGCGTCAGGTCAGCCTTTGTAGCCTGCGGCTTCAGAAAGATTCGGTGCTTTATGATATTGGAAGCGGAACGGGTTCGATTGCTGTGGAAGCAGCCCATTTATCCAAAGGAATCAAAGTCTATGCCATTGAAAAGAAAGAAGAGGCGCTAGCACTTCTGGCACAGAATAAAGAGAAGTTTCAGGTAGCAAATATGGAGATTATCCGGGGAACGGCACCGGAAGCATGCAATGGATTAGAGGAGCCAACCCATGTTTTCATCGGGGGAAGCGGTGGACACCTGATGGAAATTTTAGAAGTACTGGCAGCAAAAAAGAGAAGAATAAGAGTTGTAATGAATGCTATAAGTCTTGAGACGGTGGCAGAATTCAAACAGGTAAAAGAACGGTTTTCGGTATGCAATTTTGAAATGATTCAGATGCAGGTCAGCCGTTATCATGAGTTTGGTTCTTATTATATGCCAAAGGCAGAAAATCCGGTTATGATATGTTCCTTTGATTTGCAGGGAGGAGAAGCGGATGCAGAAGCGTAAAGGAGTAGTTCTTGCAGCACCGAAAAGTGGCAGTGGAAAGACATTGATTGCCTGTGCGTTAATCGAAGCCATGAAAGAAGCAGGAGTCAATGTCTGCACATTTAAGTGCGGACCGGATTATATAGACCCGATGTTTCACCGGACGATTTTAGGCGTACCGGGTGGGAATCTGGATACTTATTTTACCGGCGAAGCAAAGACAAAAGAGATATTTATGGAAGAGACACCGGAAGATGCATTTGCAGTGGTAGAGGGTGTCATGGGACTTTATGACGGACTTGGCGGAATTTTTGAAGAAGGTTCCACCTATCATCTGGCAAAAGCAATTTCTCTGCCGGTGATTCTGGTAATTGATGCACATGGCATGGGAAGAACGATACTTCCGCTGATACAGGGACTTTTATCCTATGACAAAGCCGGAATCATAAAGGGCGTGATACTAAACCGGGTCAGCAAAATGTTCTATGCGTCATTAAAAGAGTTAATCGAAACCGAATTATCCATAGAAGTGCTGGGCTGTTTTACGGAACAGAGGGGGCTTCATCTGGAGAGCCGCCACTTAGGCTTAAAACTTCCGGAAGAAAAGCGTGATTTAAAAGAACAGGTATGCCGCGGGGCAGACAGCTTAAAAGAAACGGTATCGATAGAGCGGATTTTAGCAATTGGGGGAGCCGGAGAAAAGGATGCGGCATCCCCAAAAGTTGATAGTCACGAAAACAAAGTGACATATCAGAGAGCAGATATCTATGAAAATGATATGGTATTCCAGAGAGCAGATATCAAAGAAAATGACACCCATGAAAGTAAACTCCGCCTTGCCATCGCAAGAGATGAGGCATTTTGTTTTTATTATCAGGAGAACCTGAAACTGCTTTCAAAAAGGGGCTTTGAGCTGGTGCCGTTTTCTCCCCTGCATGATAAGAAATTGCCGGAGCATATCAGCGGATTACTGTTAGGCGGGGGATATCCGGAACTTTTTGCAAAGGAATTATCCGAAAATGACAGCATGAAGACAGCCATACGGGAAGCCATCCGGGGCGGACTTCCGTCACTGGCAGAATGTGGGGGTTTTCTTTATCTTCATAAATCACTGAAGGATATGGAAGGCAGACAATATTCCATGGCGGGCGTAATTGATGCAGATGCAGATTACCGGGGAAAACTGGTGCGTTTTGGCTATGTGGAGCTTACTGAGAAAGAGAGCTGTTTCCTGCCGGAAAAAGAAGGAATCCGGGGACACGAATTCCATTATTTTGACAGTACGGAAAATGGAACGGACTGCGTGGCAAAGAAACCGACCGGAAGCAGAAGGTGGGAATGTGTCTGGGAAGGAGAAAACCACTGGTGGGGATTTCCTCATCTTTATTATCCGTCCAACCCTTCTTTTGCGGAGCATTTCTATCAGCAGGCAGGATTGTATCAACAATCGAAATTGAAGCAAAAAGATAAATAGAAGTAAAAGATAATTTAAAATAAGAGGAAGACAGATGCAGAAAGAAAAAGCACAGAGCGGAATTTTATATGGAATCGGAGTAGGTCCGGGGGAGCCGGAGTTTTTGACCCATAAAGCGGTTCAGGTGATAGAATGCTGCGATACCATAGTAGTGCCGTCCGAACCGATAGAAGAGTGTAATGCTTTTCAGATTGTAGAAAAACTGGTGCCGGACATACGGAAGCATCAGCTTGTGGCATGGAATTTTCCCATGACCAGAGATGAGAAAAAGTTAGAAGAAGCCCATGATAAGATATGCGAAAATATAGAAGCATATCTTGCAAGGGGAGAAAAGGTTGCCTTTTTAACGCTGGGGGATCCGGCAATTTATTCCACCTATACTTATCTTTCACAGAAAATCGAAGAGCATGGTGGCCATACGGAAATGGTCAGCGGTGTACCGTCTTTTTGTGCAGTGGCAGCAAGACTTGGCATTTCGCTGGGAGAAAAGGAAGAGCAGATTCATATTATTCCCGGTTCCTATGAGATAGAAGAATCGAGACAATTTTCCGGCACCAGAATCTATATGAAGTCCGGAAGGAAGCTGAAGCAGTTAAAAGAAATGCTGCAAAAGGAAAGCACCATCCGTCCGTTAGAAGTGTATAGTGTTTCCGATTGTGGAAAAGAGGAAGAAAAAGTCTTTTCCGGTGTGGATAACATACCGGAAAACAGCGGGTATTTTACCATCGTGATTGTAAAGACCAAAGATGAGCCGGTGCATAACAGCAGCCGCTTTTTTGAGAATCGTGCATGCGCTTATTATCCCTGCCATAGGGACATTGAGCAGATTAACTGTATGTTCTGCTACTGCCCGATGTATGAAATGGAGCATTGTCCGGGAACACCGGAGTACAAAGAGACAAATGGCAGAAAACTTAAGATTTGTACCAACTGTACGTATCCCCATCAGGCAGAACATTATGATGCCATTATGAAGGTACTGACCCACCGGCTGAAAGGCTAGAGGACTTTTTAAGGGTGAAGTTTGTTGAGGCAGGGTGAACTATGGCTTGTGAAAAAATAAAAAGTGTGTTAGTATAGTAGCGATTTCATAGAAAGATAACCGGTGCCTGCAATGAAATTCATTCATATGCAGGGTAAAAGGGAAACAGGTGTAAATCCTGTACGAACTCGTCACTGTAAGAAGGGAGTAACGTAGTCAGGCTTTTAAAAGCGCCACTGATGCACAGACATTGGGAAGGTGATTACGGAGCGTTAATCTTTGAGTCAGGAAACCTGCCGTTTATCTGGTACGGGAAGAGATTCCGGGTCACGAGTAATTGGCTGTACTGTTTGATAACAAGGGAAATCCGTAAAGCGTATTTCCTGTAGTTAGTATGTCATTTACTTCGTTCATAGCAATATGGAACGGAGTTTTTTCATGTGTAAGTGAAACCAGAACATGAGAAAAGGAGAAAAAAATGAAAAAGAAAGCATTGACTGTAGTTCTTACACTTACTATGGCTGCAACCATGTTTGCAGGATGTGGTGATAAGAAAACAACAGGGACAACTGAAACAACAGAAGCTGTTTCGACAGAAGATGAAAAGGATGATCAGGCAAAAGCAGATGAGGTAGCAGCATTGATTGATGCAATTTATGTGCAGGAAAGAACTGATGAGACAGATGCACAGTGTAAGGCAGCAAAAGAAGCATGGGATGCACTGACAGATGCTCAGAAGGAACTGGTATCCGGAGAAAATGCAGACCCGGATTACTTTGGAAGAGATACCGGAGATGCATCAAAGGATGATCCTTTAAATCAGGATGATATTGGAGAGAATGAGCTTTTGGTAGTAAGCTTTGGTACATCCTTTAATGACAGCCGCGCAACGGATATCGGCGGCATTGAAAAAGCATTACAGGAAGCAAATCCTGACTGGTCTGTAAGAAGAGCATTTACAGCACAGATTATTATTAACCATATACAGGCCCGTGATGATGAAAAAATCGATAACATGGATCAGGCATTAGAGCGTGCGGTAGACAATGGCGTTAAGAATCTTGTGGTACAGCCGACCCACTTAATGCATGGTGCAGAATATGATGAACTGGCAGAAGCAATTGAGAAGTATCAGGATAAATTTGAAACAGTCCGTATCGCAGAACCTCTGTTAGGTGAAGTTGGAAGCGATGCAACTGTAATCAACGAAGACAAGGCTGCCGTTGCAGAAGCAATTACAGCAGAAGCAGTTAAACTTGCTGGATATGACAGCATGGATGCTGCAGCAGAAGACGGAACAGCATTTGTATTTATGGGACATGGTACTTCCCATACTGCAAATGTAACTTATGACCAGATGCAGACCCAGTTAGAAAAACTGAATTACAAGAATGCATTCGTTGGAACCGTAGAGGGTGAACCGGAAGATACCGCATGTGAAGCTGTTATTGAAAAAGTAAAAGAAGCAGGATACAAAAAAGTAATTCTTCGTCCGTTAATGGTTGTTGCCGGAGACCATGCAAACAACGATATGGCTGGAGATGATGAAGATTCCTGGAAGAGCCAGTTTGAAGCATCCAAAGCATTTGACAGTGTAGATACACAGATTGAAGGTCTTGGAAGAATCAAAGCAGTCCAGGATATTTATGTAGCACATACAAAGGCTGCTTTAGAGGCAGAACCACTTGCAACAGCAGGTGGTTCCAATTCCTCTGCAGCCTTAGAGGATGGAACTTATACCGTAGACTTCAACACAGACAGCACAATGTTTCACGTAAATGAAGCAAAAGAAGGCAAGGCAGAACTTACGGTAAAGGATGGAAAAATGACAGCACATATCACACTTCCATCTAAGAACATTGTAAATTTATTTGTTGGAACAGCAGCAGATGCACAGAAAGATGGTGCGAAGCTTCTTGAGCCTACTACAGATACGGTAGAATACAGTGATGGAACCAGCGAAGAAGTATACGGCTTTGATGTTCCGGTTCCTGCAGTGGATGAAGACTTTGATCTTGCATTAATTGGAACAAAGGGAAAATGGTACGACCACAAAGTATCTGTTTCTAATCCTGAAAAAAAAAATTAGCTGATGGCTCTTATGAGGCAGAAGTAACTTTAGGGGGCGGAACCGGAAGAGCAACGGTGGATTCACCGGCGAAGGTTGTGATAAAAGATGGAAAAATTACTGCAACCGTTGTGTGGAGCAGTCCAAACTATGATTACATGTTAGTAGATGGAACGAAGTATCTGAATGAGAACAAGGGCGGAAATTCCACCTTTACGATTCCGGTATCCGGCTTTGACTGTGACATTGCAGTAGTGGGTGATACTGTTGCAATGAGCACACCTCATGAAATTGAATATACATTGAATTTTAAACTGGTAAAATAAAATGCAGAAAAAACGAATTATGATAGTGAGCGTTATCTGTATACTTCTTCTGACTCTTTGTGCCTGTGGTACAAAGAAGCAGGAGAAAAAAGCAGATACCGTAGATTTTAGTTCTCTCAGCAAGACTGGGAGTATGGAATTAAATTATGCAACACAGTATAGTGTCGATGAATATGGCGGGTACAAAATGATTACGATCGTGGATGGCGGTCGTTTTTTGCTTATTCCGGAGGGCGTGGTGGTGCCGCAGAATATCCCGGAGGATGTTACGGTTTTACAGCAGCCGCTGGATAAAACATATCTGGTATCCACTTCTGTCATGGATTTGGTAAGACAGATTGATGCCATGTCAGATATCCGGCTCTCCGGAACGAAGGAAGATGGCTGGTATGTAGAAGAAGCCAGGGAAGCCATGGAGGAAGGAGACATTTTATATGCAGGAAAATACAATGCTCCGGACTATGAACTGATTCTGGATGAAGGCTGCAATCTGGCAATTGAAAATACAATGATTTATCATAACCCGGAAGTAAAAGAAAAGCTGGAAGAACTTGGAATACCTGTACTTGTGGAGCGTTCCAGTTATGAATCACACCCGCTGGGCAGACTGGAATGGATCCGTTTATATGGAGTATTATTTGATAAAGAGGAAGAAGCAGATTCTTTTTATGAAACAGAATTAGAAAAATTAGAGCCGATTATGAAGAAAGAAAGCTGCAATGTAACAGTAGCATTTTTCAGTGTGACAGCAAACGGAACAATCAGTGTACGGAAATCAAATGATTATGTAGCACAGATGATTGCTCTTTCCGGTGGAACCTATGTGCCGGAACAACTGGCGGGCGAAGAAGAAAATGCACTTTCCACAATGAACATACAGATGGAGGATTTCTATGCAGATGCAAAGAATGCCGATATCTTAATATATAACAGTACAATTGAAGGCGAAATCAGTACGCTGGAGGAATTGAAGCAGAAGAATGCACTGTTTGCAGATTTTCAGGCAGTACAGGATGGAAATGTCTATTGTACCACAAATAATTTCTTCCAGAAATCCACGGCAATCGGAGATTTTATGGAAGATCTGAATAAAATAATTCGGAATACAGATACAGAAGAAGCAGGATATTTAAAGAAACTGAGGTAAAAGAAAATGAAGCGGTATGCAGTCTCTTTTATAACAATTATTATATTGCTGGTGGGATTAATTCTTTGGAATATTGGTTCTGGAAGTATTTCGATTTCCTGGGATGAGCTTTGGAATATTTTACTGAAACAGACAGAAGAAGGCACCGCTTATCATATTATCTGGGATATCAGACTGCCACGGATTCTTGCTGCTGTCATGCTGGGGGGAGCATTGTCCATTTCCGGATTTTTACTGCAGACTTTTTTTGGAAATCCAATTGCAGGTCCGTATGTGCTTGGAATTTCTTCCGGTGCCAAACTTATGGTAGCACTGGCAATGATTTATCTTCTGGGAAGGGGCATTGCAATCAGTTCTTTTGGAATGGTAGCAGCAGCCTTTGCCGGCTCACTTCTGGCAATGGGATTTGTACTTTTAATTTCCATGAAGGTACATAGAATGTCTCTTCTGATTGTATGCGGAATTCTAATCGGATATATCTGCTCGGCAATTACAGACATCTGTGTTACTTTTGCAGATGATTCGAATATCGTAAATTTGCACAACTGGTCCCAGGGCAGCTTCTCCGGAATGAACTGGTCGAATATCCTGATGATATTTATCCTGACCTTGCTGTCCTTTCTTGCGGCAATGTTTCTTGCAAAGCCGATTGGTGCCTATCAGATGGGAGAGACTTATGCCAGAAATATGGGTGTTAATATAACGGTACTCCGGGTAAGCCTGATTCTGTTATCCAGCTTATTGTCGGCTTGTGTAACAGCTTTTGCAGGGCCGATTTCCTTTGTAGGAATTGCAGTGCCACATCTGATAAAATCTGCCACAGGAACAGCAAAACCACTGGTGCTGATACCGGGCTGCTTTCTGGGGGGAGCGGTAGTGACACTGTTTTGTGATGGAATCGCAAGAACACTCTTTGCACCGACAGAAGTAAGTATCAGTACCGTTACAGCGGTCTTTTTGGTTCCGGTGGTAATTGTAATGATGCTGCGCAGACAGGAGGAGCGGGGATGACAAAACAGATGGCAGGAAAAGCAGAGTACACAGAGAAAGAACGCATGGCAGGAAAAATGAAATCTTCTGAAAGAAAACAGGGGCTTGTAACAGACAAATTCACAGTTGGATATGGAAAAAAGGTCATTCTTTCGAATGTCAATCTGATGGCAGAGCCGGGAAGGGTATTGACATTGATTGGTCCCAATGGTTCCGGTAAATCTACGATTCTAAAGAGTATTGTAAAGCAGTTGAAATCCCTTGGTGGTGTAGTATACCTGAACGGGAAAGCAACCTCGGAAATGAAAGAGGCAGAAATTGCAAAGAGCCTTTCCATGGTAATGACAGAGCATATTCATCCGGAACTGATGTCCTGCTGGGATGTGGTTGCAACCGGGCGATATCCCTATACCGGAAGACTTGGAATCTTAGATAAGCAGGACTGGAAACTGGTGGATGAGGCAATTACCATGGTTCATGCGGAAGAGGTGGCAGAGCAGTCATTTACAAGAATCAGTGACGGACAGAGACAGCGTGTTATGTTGGCGAGAGCCATCTGCCAGGATACAGCAATCCTGGTATTGGATGAACCTACCTCTTATCTGGATATCCGCTATAAGCTTGATATTTTAAACAGCATCCGGAAACTGGCAAGGGAACGGAATATAGCAGTAATTATGTCACTGCATGAACTTGACTTGGTACAGAAAGTATCGGATATGGTAGCCTGTGTAGATGGGACCACCGTCAGCCATATTGGACCACCGGAGGAAATTTTTCAGGGTTCGCTGGTACAGAAGCTTTATGGAATTGAGGAAAAGAACTTTGATTCCATGCTTGGAATCATGCAGATGCCGGGAAATAAAGCTGCCCCGAACGTATTCGTAATCGGAGGCGGTGGTGCTGCAATACCAACTTATTACAGACTGCAGAGAGAACATATTCCATTTGCAGCAGGAATCTTATTTGAAAATGACGTAGAATATCCTGTTGCAACGGCACTGGCATCAAAAGTCATTACTGCAAAAGCTTTTTATCCGATGGAAGAAGCACAACTGGAAGAAGCTAAGAAAATACTTGCAGGCTGTGAAACCTGTATTTGCACCTGCGAGAATTTCGGACCTTATAATATGTTAAATAAAGAACTGCGAAGCCTGGCAGAAGAACAGGGAAAATTGAAATAAAGAAATTGGAATAAAAGAAAAGCCCATGGAATCAAAGTTGTTTTGTGATTTCATGGGCTTTGGTATATTTTACTGTTCAGTGTCTTCTGGTAAGATGAATTTTCCAACAAGTTCATCTAAGGAAGTTGCCTGCGCAGATAACTCCTGGCTGGTAGCAGAGGTCTCTTCTGCGGATGCGGAGTTGGACTGAACTACCTCAGAAATCTGGTTTACACCCTGTTCTGCCTGATCCATGGCATTTGCCTGAGTCTTAGCAACATCACTGATGTGCTTGGAAGATTCTGCAATCTGCTGGATACCATTTACAACGTTTCCGATAGATTCAGCAGCATGGTCTGCAGCAGCATTACCTTCAGCAATCTCCTGAAGGGCACCTTCGATTAAGTCTCTGGTATCTACAGCAGATTTGGTTGTCTGCTCTGCAAGCTGACGAATCTGGTCAGCAACAACGGCGAATCCACGTCCTGCTTCGCCGGCTCTTGCAGCCTCGATAGAAGCATTCAGAGAAAGTAAGTTGGTCTGGGAAGCAATATCTTCGATTTCAGAAATAATATTTCCAATCTTCTTAGAAGTTTCATCAATACGTGCCATAGCATCAACCATGGCTTTCATTTCAGCACTGCTGTCTTCTGCTTCAGCAGCATACTGCTTTGCCTGATCATAAGCAATCTGAGCCTGATCAGCGGACTGTTCAATATTACTTGTAATATCAGTGATTGTTGCCTGAAGCTGTTGTACGGCACCGGCCTGCTCAGTAGCACCTTCTGCCATACTCTGGGAAGATTCTGCAAGGTTCATGGAACCGGCAGAAACCTGGGAAGAAGCTTCTCCAATCATCTGGATAGTATGTACCATTGCATCACGCATGCCACGCATTGCGGTCAGTAACTGTTCGAAGTCACCGACATATTTGTCGGAATGCTCGGACTGAATGGTGTAATCACCATTTGCCATGCCCTCCATCAGAACACCTACATCAGTGATGACTGCGTTCAGTGTTTCAGCCATTTCAGTAGAAGTGGCTGCAATACTTGCAACTTCATCGTTGGATTTCACTTCCGGGAAAGGGTCATGTAAATTACCCTGTGCAAAAGTGCTAAGACGATTCTCCAGTGCGACTAAAGGTTTTGAAATTCCCTTTGCAATGGAAGCTCCCATCTTGGAAGAAACAAGGATGGATACAATAATAATTACAGCAATGATAATGATAAAAATAAGGGAAACAACAGAAAGTGTATCTGCTAAATGATCTCCTTCTGTTACTTTGGTATTCATCAAGTCCCTCATTCCGGAATAGATTTCGTCATATAATGGGGCTACTTCATCAATCATTATATTCTGGGCTTTTGCACTCTGACCCGGGTCGGTTGTTTTGCCGGTATCAATTGCTTTCTGCTCAGTAGTCCAGTAATCTTCCAGCTTGGCATCAATGGAATCATAGATTTCCTGCTCTTTGCTGGTGGTAGTAACTTCATCTACAATTTCCCAATACTGTTCAAAAGTGGCCTTTCTTTCGTCATGGGTATCGGACATCTGACTAATCAGACTGTCATCATCATATCCGACAATAGCACGGGTGGCAGATCTGGTATCGGTAAAGGCAACCATTGCTTTGCCGATGTCACCCTGTGAAAAACCATAATTGTTCAGGGCACTCTTATACAGAGTCATGGTTACAATCAGCATAACCACACCAAGGGTGGCTGCGATGGAGCAGGTGGTCACGATAATACGGAATGCCTTCCCCAGACGGTTTCTAATTTTAAGATTCTCAAACATAACGTTCCTCCTTTGTTATATACAATGGCACTATGGCACCAATTGCGTTATGCAACAGTAAAAGTAAAAGCGAAAATCTAAATATTTATCATAATTTTACTACTTTATGGGAAATATGTCAAAATTATTCAGACAATAAGTGACTTGGAAACTGATTATTCCTCAAATTTGTTTAAACATATGAAAATTGACATTTTTCCGGTGAACCGCTAAAATGACGAAGAACATAAATAAGGCATTAAGGGAGATAACAGTATGGGATATGTATATTTTGTCCGGCACGGACAGACCATATGGAATGTAGAAAATAAGATATGTGGTGCAACAGATATTGCACTGACTGAGCTTGGACATAAGCAGGCAATTGAGACCGGAAAGAAAATATTAGAAGAAGGCATAAAGGCGGATGAAATATTATATTCCCCATTAATCCGGGCAAAAGATACTGCATTGCATATTTCAGAAATTACCGGAATTCCGGCAAGGGAAGAGCTTCGTTTAAAGGAGCAGAACTTTGGCAGATTTGAATCCACACCGCGGGATGGAGCAGAATTTAAGATTGCAAAGGGACAGTTTATCACCCGCTATGACGGCGGAGAATCTATGCTGCATCTGGCACAGAGGATTTACAATCTTCTGGATGAAGTAACAGCTTCCGATAAGACTTATATTCTGGTGGCACACAATGGCATATCAAGAGTTGTGCAGTCCTATTTTTATGAAATGACCAATGAAGAATATGCTGCATTTGGCGTGAAGAATTGTGCCATATTAAAATATGAATTCTAAGAGACGAAGGGCAGGAATGGAAAATGAAACCGAAGTCGGAAAAAAGTATAGAGCTTTATCATATCATGACAGAGCGGGGGTATCCGGAAGAATTCTGTGATGTCATTACCCGGAATCTGAATACGGATTTTACAGCACAGAGGATGTTATGGTATTTATCACACTATGAATATCTGCCGGAGGGTGAAATTGTAGATGAAATGCTTGCCATTTTAAGTGACCGGAATGCGATTATGCAGAAAAAAGAATTAGAAAAAACCAATGCTGCATGGAATGAATTCCTGCAGCATGGTTTTGAAGAAAAAGAATAGTTCATCGGATTAATTTCATATCTTCGATAATAAAAGTCTTATCTTCCATATGATATTCGCTGTGACAGAATGGACAATACCGCTGTCGTACTGCATCAAAGCTGGCACCGCAGCTATTACAGATAACGGAACTGATGGAGAATCCAGGTGGTTCCGGAGTGGAAATATTTCGCAAAAGAGTGACATCAATACAGTCACCGGTTTTGGAAATATTTCCATTTTTTTCGCTGTAATTTATCCACCAGGTTCGTAAGGTCATATGCAGCTGATGGTTTTCCACGGACAGATTTCTCAGTGTCATGCCACTGGTATAAGTCATTTCAATGATATCTTTGAAACGCTCGTCTAATGTACCACCACGATAGGAAGAAAGCGTGGATGGGTCATTGGAAAATACCGCCATGCGTACAAGAGAAATCATCTGGCCTTCAAACTTTTCATAAGAGAAATTCGGATCATAACGAAGCATCGTATCCTTTAACTTCCGTTTCGTACGCAGAAAGCCAAAAGCCGAAATATGTTTCATGCCATCCCGGTTGCCAAGCCCCATAAGAAGCAGCAAATCTCCTAACAGCAAGCCTAAGAATCCGCCACCAATCAGTGCGGCAAGATAAGCAGAGAACAGTGCCAGAGGAAGAATTTCCTGTTTTCCAATGAGAAAGAATGGGAAGAATCCAGCAAAAAATGCCAGCATGGTAAGTAAAATGGTATTGTGAAATACCTGCATATTCCGGTTGGAGGATGGATTTATTACAAAGGATAAATTCATGACACGGGGAAATAAATCCGTTATGCGAAATTTTGTACCGCAGTAAGGACAGCCTTCCGTCAGATTGGAAACCAGATTAACGGCACCACAGCTTGGACAGGTTGCGGTAATAAAGGGAAGCTGCTGTTCGTTAAGGCTGTGTACAATTGTTTCATACATAACCTGCTCGGTATCACGGGAATAGAGTTCGCCGGAAGCATTGGAAAAAGAGAACTTATGGCGGATTTCTTCATAAGTTGTATCCGAGGTATACCAGGCACTCTTGTGGGTGAGACAGGCAGTACCAAAAGTATTTCCCTTTCCCGGAATGACACGGTTTTCCATATGAAGTCCCTTTTCCTTAAGACGTTCCTGCTGTAATTTCAGAAAATATGTAATATCACCATCACAGCTTACCGGAGGAGTTTCATCTTCGTTCCACTGGTTATATTCTTTGGCAAACCGGTCATACATGCCTCTGCCTTTGTCCCAGGCAGGTTCGTAGTCCCGGAAAGCTTTGGCGTCTTTATAGAATTTCAATAAACAAAAACAGCCGAAGATACCAAGGATAATACCGGCAGCCAGCAGCAGATAACGAGGCATCAGATCAAGCTCTGTAACGGTAATGCAGGAAATAAGAATGGTTCCAAGGGCAATGAAGAAGATGCCCTGTGCCAGGTATTTCCGGTCCGGTTCTGCTACTTCAAAGGTACGTTTTTTACTGGATAGGTTGGATAAGATACTCATGGAGACTCCTTTCTGAAGGGTTTCTTAAAGTTAAAATAAGCATTTGATAAGTCACTATTAAGTTAGTACGCAGTGCATCTTGAAAATCGAAGATTTTCAAGATGTACGTGCTTCGCACTATCATCCCATAAAATGATAACCGGTGTTTTGCAAGCAAAACCGGTTATTATTTTATGGGATGGCACTGCTCATTATAGCATATTTCAGAAAGAAGACCAATCATCAGCCAATGTGGATGCCGAGAAGTTCTAAGAGGAAGAAGACCAGCGGAATCGTAAAGACGGAGCAAAGTGTCATGACAAAGCAGGTCTTAGAAGCAAATTCCGCATCGGAATGGTAGTTTTCTGCCATCATCGGAATGGCGGACATGGCTGGCATACATGCCATCAGGGTAAGAATGGTTGTTTCGGTCGGAGTAAGGAAATGTGATACCACGGCTGCAACACCAACCGGAATCAGAATCATTTTGACAATTACCAGAAAGAAATAATCATAAATAAAGTCGAGATTCTTTAAGGAAATATAAGAAAGAGTTGCACCCAGGAAAATCTGCGCAAGACTGAAGCTTACATTTCCAACAGAGGTAATTGTATGGTGTACCGATACCTCTGGTAAGATTAACATAGCTTGTCACATATTGGCTATGAGAAAAGCTTTAGCTTTCTGAAAAATGAGGTTCTTTCTTGTACTTTTATTCATAATAAGGTATACTTTAGGGAAGTAATTTGTTGAATTAAATATGTTTGTATGGAGGATTAATTATGGACATGAACATTGTATGCCTTGATCTGGAAGGAGTATTGGTACCGGAGATCTGGATTGCATTTGCAGAAGCAAGCGGAATCCCTGAATTAAAGAGAACTACAAGAGACGAACCGGATTACGATAAATTGATGAAATGGAGACTTGGCATCTTAAAAGAACATGGACTTGGATTAAAAGAGATTCAGGAAACCATCGCAAAAATCGACCCGATGCCGGGAGCAAAAGAGTTCTTAGATGAACTTCGTTCCATGACACAGGTTATCATCATCAGTGATACCTTTACCCAGTTTGCAGGACCTCTGATGAAGAAATTAGGCTGGCCTACCATTTTCTGCAATTCTCTGGAGGTGGCAGAGGACGGTGAGATTACCGGATTTAAGATGAGAATTGAAAATTCCAAGCTGACTACAGTAAAAGCATTACAGTCCATTGGTTATGAGACGATTGCCAGCGGAGACAGCCACAATGACCTTGGCATGATTGAGGCGAGTAAAGCAGGATTCTTATTCCGCAGCACCGAGCAGATTAAGAAAGACCATCCGGAACTGCCTGCATTTGAGACTTATGATGAGTTAATGGAAGCAATCAAGAAGGCTCTTTAATTATGGCAGAGGAAAACCAGACAACCTACAAACGCAGGGTGCGTTACAGTGGAAAATATCCGAAGAAATTTGAAGAAAAATATAAAGAACTTCAGCCGGAAAAATATAAAGATACGATTGAGCATGTAATAAAAAAAGGAAACACACCTGCCGGAATGCATATTTCCATAATGGTAAATGAAATTCTGGATTTCTTAAAAATCCAGCCGGGAGAAACAGGCTTTGATGCGACCTTGGGATATGGCGGTCATACGAAAGCCATGCTGCAGTGCTTAAAAGGGCAGGGACACATCTATGCAACGGATGTAGACCCGGAGGAATCAGCCAGGACAAGAAAGCGGTTAGAAGAGGCCGGTTTTGGAGAAGATATTCTGACAATACGATTACAGAATTTCTGTACGATAGATGAAATTGCAAAAGAAGCCGGCGGATTTGATTTTATTCTTGCGGATCTGGGTGTATCTTCCATGCAGATTGATAATCCGAAGCGTGGATTTTCTTTTAAAGTGGATGGACCACTGGATTTACGGCTGAACCAGGAAGCCGGAATCAGTGCAGCAGAACGCCTGGCTGCCATTACAAAGGATGAACTGGCGGGAATGCTTTATGAGAATTCGGATGAGCCATACTGTGAAGAACTGGCAAAAGCGATTACCGATGAGATTCGAAAAGGCAACCGGATTGATACAACCACAAAGTTACGGAATATCATTGAAAAGACGCTCGATTTTCTGCCGGAAAAAGAGAAGAAGGATACGATAAAAAAGACCTGCCAGCGAACCTTCCAGGCACTTCGTATTGATGTGAACCGTGAATTTGAAGTGCTGTATGAATTCATGGAGAAACTGCCGGATGCATTGAAACCGGGCGGAAGAGCTGCAATTTTAACTTTCCATTCCGGCGAAGACAAGTTAGTAAAGAAAGCATTAAAAGAAGGCTATCGGGCAGGCATTTATGCCGATTATGCCAAAGATGTAATCCGCCCATCTGCACAGGAGTGTGCGCAGAACGGACGGGCACGTTCTACTAAGATGCGCTGGGCAATTAAGGCAGAGTAGGTTATTTTGAAAATACAATGAGATGGAGACGAAAACAGTGAAAATGAAAAGAAAACAGATTGGTATGCTGGTATTTATTGCGATTATCGTGATACTTATGGTCGTAACAAGCCAGACACCTGGAACAATTGCTGATGCTGACAGCTATCAGTGTAAAGCTTATGCGACAATTTTATCATTGCTTCCGCCGGTTATTGCAATCGGACTGGCACTGATTACCAAGGAAGTATATACCTCACTTCTGGCAGGAATTATTGCAGGAGGTTTGCTGTATTCCAACTTCAACCTTGAGTTGATGATAAATACCATTTTCTTCCAAGAAGAGGGCGGTATGGTATACAAGCTTGCGAATGCATGGAATGTGGGAATTTTAGTATTCCTTGTCATGCTTGGCATTTTGGTATCCCTTCTTAACCGTGCAGGTGGTTCTGCCGCATTTGGAAAGTGGGCATCCCGGCATATTAAAACCAGAATCGGAGCGCAGATTTCCGTTATGATTCTTGGTGTATTGATTTTCGTGGATGATTATTTTAACTGTCTGACCGTAGGAAGTGTAATGCGTCCGGTTACAGACCGGCACAAGGTATCCCGTGCAAAATTATCTTATATTATTGATGCAACGGCAGCACCGGTATGTATCATCGCACCAATCAGCTCCTGGGCAGCAGCAGTTACTTCTTCTGTTCCGGCAGATTCCGGAATCAATGGATTTGCGGTATTTATCCAGACAATTCCATATAACTTATATGCATTGCTGACATTGGTAATGTTAATTGGAATTACTCTTTTGCGCGTGGATTTCGGACCGATGAAAACCCATGAAATGAATGCAATCAAAGGTGATTTGTTTACCACACCGGGAAGACCGTATGAAGATAATGAAGAGGAAGTTGTAAAAGAAAACTCTCACGTACTGGATTTGATTCTTCCGGTAGCTGTGTTGATTGTAAGCTGTATCGTAGCCATGATTTATACCGGTGGCTTCTTCAGTGGAACTTCCTTTGTAGAGGCATTCTCTGGCTGTGATGCTTCCGTCGGACTGGTTCTTGGCGGCGCAGTAACACTTGTATTTACTTTTATCTATTACATGTTGCGTGATGTTTTATCCTTTAAGGAATTTACCGAATGTATTCCGGAAGGATTTAAGGCGATGATTGCTCCGATTCTGATTCTGACTATGGCATGGACCTTATCCGGAATGACCAATCTCTTAGGAGCAAAAGTATTCGTGGCTGATCTGGTAGCAAATTCAGCAAATGCAATGCAGGGCTTCCTGCCAATGATTATTTTCCTGGTAGCAGCGTTCTTAGCATTTGCAACCGGAACCTCCTGGGGAACCTTCAGTATTCTGATTCCGATTGTCCTTGGTGTATTCCCAAGCGGACAGATGATGGTAATCTCCATTGCGTCCTGTCTGGCAGGAGCAGTTTGTGGAGACCATTGCTCACCGATTTCAGATACCACAATTATGGCATCTGCCGGTGGTCACTGTGAGCATGTTAACCATGTAGCAACCCAGCTTCCGTATGCATTGACAGTTGCAGCAGTCTGCTTACTGGGCTATTTCCTGATTGGTATCCTGCAGGCAGTCGGACTGGCAGGAATTTCATGGCTGGCACTTCCGGTTTGTATCGTGGTATTAATTGGCGTATTATTCGTAATTCGTTCCAGAACAGGACGGGAAGAAATTTAAAAGATAAAAAAGATAATGCGGGATACGGAATTGGTGTCCCGCATTTTTGTACAATAGAATCTATAATAAAAATAATTTGAAAATTTGAAACAAAAGAAACATAAAATAACAGAAAAGAGGAAAGAAAATGTTTTGTACAAAATGTGGAAATGCATTACCGGTAAATGCAAAATTCTGTACCAAATGCGGAACGAAAGTAGAAGCTTTTCAGCCGGGAGCAATCCAGCCAAATCCGACACCGCAGAAAGCACCGGTAAATCAACCGACTCCGGTACCGCAGAGAAACTCAGTACCGCAACAGGCACCGATACAGCAGCAGACCCCGGTAAGACAGGCAAGCCCGGCACCACATCCACAACAAAAAAAGAATGAGAATGAGAAAGTAACAAAAACAAAGAACAGTGAAAAAATATCAAATAAAAATAAGAATGAAACTGAGAAGAAATCCGGCTCCGGTGCCATGGTATATTTATTAATCGGTGCAGCAGTTCTTATTATTATTCTGATTGCAATTATAGTATTGTTATTTATCAAGGGCAATCAGCCGGCAAAGCAGGATGATATTACCGATAAGCCGGTGGTTACAACGGAGCAGACCACAGAGACGGAAATGTCTACAGAGCAGACAGATAGGAAAGGTGTAAGCGGACAGCAGGAAGCATCTGAGAAAACTTCCGAAGTAATAAATAAAGAAGATACAACCGGAAATGAGGACATGGGAACAGACGGAGCAGTTGGAGAAGAGGAAGCAGAATATATTCTTCCGGAGAGTGCCAGCCGATTATTAACGGAAGCTGATTTGGAGAATCTGACCCAGGAGGACCTTCGGATTGCCAGAAATGAAATCTATGCAAGACATGGAAGAAAATTCTTAGATGAAGGACTGCAGGAATATTTCAATGGAAAATCCTGGTACAACGGAACCATTGAACCGGACGATTTCAAAGAAGATATGTTATCGGAAATAGAGAGAACCAATGAGGATACCATCGTGAACTATGAGACGAAGATGGGCTATCGTTAGAAATAACATTCAATGAAACAGGAAAAGGGGTAGAACAGATATGCCATGTACAACTATTTTAGTAGGGAAAAAAGCTTCTTATAATGGAGCAACCATAATTGCACGAAATGATGATTCCGGTGCCGGACATTTTACACCTAAGAAATATGTGGTAATTCATCCGGAAGAACAGCCGACAATCTATCAGTCTGTATTATCTCATGTGAAAATAGAATTGCCGGAGCATCCGATGCGTTACACGGCAATGCCGAATGCAGTAGATGGAGAGGGAATCTGGGCTGCCTGTGGAGTCAATGAGGCAAAGGTTGCCATGACTGCAACAGAGACCATAACTTCCAATCCCCGCGTCTTAGGAGCAGATCCTCTGGTGACCTACCATCCGGCAGAAAATGGCAGGGAAGAGATTATCGGCGGCATTGGAGAAGAGGATATTGTATACATCGTGCTTCCGTACATTCACAGTGCAAGAGAGGGTGTCATTCGCCTGGGCAGTTTGTTGGAGCAGTATGGAACCTATGAGATGAATGGAATTGCATTTCAGGATAAGGATGAAATCTGGTGGCTTGAGACCATTGGCGGACATCACTGGATGGCAGGAAGAGTGCCGGATGATGTCTATGTGGTAATGCCAAACCAGCTGGGACTTGATACCTTTGATTTAGAGGATGCCCTTACCACGCAGAAGGACTATATGTGCTCAAAGGATTTGCGGGAATTTATTGAAGAAAATCATCTGAATCTTTCTTTGGATGGCAGCTTAAATCCAAGAGATGCATTTGGTTCCCATGATGATTCCGATCATGTATACAATACACCAAGAGCCTGGTTTATGGAGCGTTATCTCAACCCACATACCTATAAATGGGATGGGGAGCAGGCAGATTATACGCCGGCATCCGATGATATTCCATGGTGCTTGAAACCGGAGAAAAAGATAACTATAGAAGATGTAAAATATGTATTGTCCGCACATTTTCAGGGAACACCGTATGATCCGTATGGCTCTTATGGAGATAAATCCATGAAGGGCGCATTCCGTTCTGTCGGAGTCAACCGGAATGATTTTCTTTCTGTGATTGAAATGCGGCCGGAGCAGGCGGACATTACCAAAAATACCGGAAGCATCATACAGTGGGTAGCATTTGCATCCAATGTATTTAATGTGCTGGTTCCGTTTTACGGGGAAGTGGAGACAACGCCGGAATATTTATCCAATACCACCGGAGAAGTTTCTACAGATAATTTCTACTGGGCAAGCCGTATGATTGCAGCTATGGCAGATGCCTCTTATCACAGATCCCTTTTTCACATCGAACGCTACCAGATGCATGTGATGGCAAAAGGACGGGAACTGCTGCATACCTATGATGCACTTCTGGCAGAAGAAACGGACGCAGCAAACAGACAGAAACTGATGCAGCAGGCAAATAATGCGATAGCAGAAATGCTTAAGAAAGAGACACAGGATACTTTGGATAAAGTGCTGTTTGAATTAAGCAGCCAGATGAAAAATGCATATTCACGTTCGGATGCATGACAGAGAAGGGCACAATAGAGAAAAGGAGCGTAAGTGGAATGCAGACAGATTTTCATTTATTATATCCACCGGATTATGACCGGAACAAAGCCGTTCCCATGAAGGATTATAAATTTATCCACGCATTAAAAATTGATGCTATGGTAATACTGATTAAGGAAAGTTACCGGGGAGTGGCAGACCTTTCACTGGAAAATTTCTTCTCTACAGATGAGCGGGTATTAGAGTATCGTCTGGGCGTAGTAGAAGATCTGGTGGAAAATCCATCACTTTACGAGGCATTTTGCAAGGCGGTATCCATTATTTATAATATCAATGATATGCGAAGAGTATTAAACAGTGATTTTACGACGGATTCAGCCCTGCGTTCGGTGCGATATCTTGAAATGTATCAGGAAATTGTAAATCTGTTTGCGGATGCATTGGAAAAAGCAGAGATTCATTCGGAAGGTATGCAGAATTTCAAAAAAGAAATTCACTCAATCGTAGCAAGCAGCGAGTACCAGAGCCTGAATGAGGAACTTCCGAAAATGGAACTGAACTTCGGGCATATCAAAAGCGTAACCGTAGGTATTAATCTTGATGGCAATTTAAGACCGAAAGAAGCCGGACTGATTTCTGTCAATGAGGAGCAGTTCCATCCAGGAACTATCATGGACCGGCTTTTGAAAAAAGGGAAAAAAGATAAATGGCATCTGATGTCGGCACTCTATCCACTGAGCCGGGTGCTGCACAATGATGAACAGGATGCTATAGACTATTCCATGAATGCAGCTTTGCAGACTATTTTTGCAAAGTCGCTGAGGGAGTTTGAACCGCTGGTGCAGAATTATTATCACATTAATACAAATATGTTTATTGCTTTATTGGATGATATCCGTTTTCTGACTGCCGGAGTAAAATTTATCCGTTCCATGAAAGAAAAGGGATTTGCCATGTGCAGACCGAAGATTGCATCCATGCAGGAGAAACGCTGTGAGTTAAAGCATGTATACAATCCCATGCTGGCAGTGAATTCCGTAGAGGAAACAATTGTGTCTAATTCCTTTGAGCTGGATGAAAAAGGAAGATTCTATCTGATAACCGGCCCAAATCACGGAGGGAAATCTATTTTTGCCTATTCCATCGGAATGGCGCAGGCGTTATTCCAACTGGGGCTGTTTGTTCCGGCAGAAGAGGCGGTAATGAGTCCGGTGTCTGGAATATTTACACATTTTCCATCCTCTGATGAGAATAATTATGGAATGGGCAGACTGGAAAGTGAGTGTGTAAGACTGAGTGAAATCATGAAACAACTGTCAGATACGGATATGCTGTTGATGGATGAATCTTTTTCCAGTACCAGTGGACTTGAGGCAGGCTACATAGCATCAGAGGTGCTGACCGGAATCGGAATTATCGGCTGCTGTGGCCTTTATGTGACCCATATTCATGATTTGACACAACAGCTGGATACCTATAATGAGCATCCGGAGAATAAAGGCAAAATCGATAATCTGGTGGCAATGATGGAAAGTAAAGAAGAGGGTACCCGGAGTTACCGGGTCATCCGGACGACACCGGATGGCTTAAGTTATGCAAGAGATATTGCCAAACGTTATGGTCTGGATTTGGAAGATATTTTAAAAAGATAAAAGAGAAAATCCGTATCTTACTCCTGTTATATACGTATACTATTTGTTGGAAGATTGCAACTAAGATAGCAATTGACTAACAGGGAAGGTGAAAACTACAATAGGAGAAAAGGAGGAATTTCTATGCAGGCATTGTCAAAAGCAACACCAGGTGAAACCTATACCATTCAGTGGATGTTTGGTCAGCCGGAAGTGCTTGATTTCTTGCATAGCCACTCTGTAGATGAGGGGGAACGCATACAGCTCATCCAGAAAATGCGTGACTGTGTAATTATTGGGGCAAAAGACAGCAGATTTGCAATGGGAAATGAAATTGCAGACCGAATACAGGTGTAGGAAAATCGTATAAACGCGGGAAAATATTTTGTGGGTTATCCGCGTAAAAAAAGGGAAGCAGTTCCGTGGTGATGTGACCCCAAAAAGTTAGACTTTTAAGCGTAGCAGTTTTATTGGCTGCTACGCTG
>NZ_QUHG01000011.1:0-16669 GCF_003479505.1 Roseburia sp. AF15-21
GCTTATCAGCAGGCTGGACAATGGAACAATATGAACATCAATACAGACAGGCATTTGCAGAAGCTGCAAAAGCCGCTGATCATACATGGAAAGCTGGTAAACCAATACCGGAGGGTGCATTGGATGGCATTACAAGAGAGTCTGTTGAGAGTGGCAGGAAGTCAGTAGATATAAAGTTATAGATAGATTTATTTGTGAGCCACGAGGTGAAACTAAGATAATGGGTTTTAAGGAGGAAAAATAGGATATGAAAATATCTAATTACATGAATAATACGAATTCAATAATGGAAAAAAATACTGATAAAGTACAGAAAGGAAATAGTCAGACAAACGAAAAACATACAGTGGGGCAATCAGTGAAGCTTTCGATTTCTAATGAGGGATTGGAGTATTATCGTAATCGTATACAGCAGAGTGGACAGGAAAAATATGATGATGTGGTTCAAAGAAAGGAACTGTTAGCGAGTAAAAAAATCAGTGATATTGATTATAGTTATGAAATTCAAAAGAAGGCAGCACAGCAGAATCAAAATGTTGATACAGGAAAAAGTGCCTTAAATATTACTGACAAGGCAAATAATTATGTTAAAGCATACGCAGAATTATATGATGAAATTGTGAAGGGCTATGAAAATGGAACCAGAGAAATATATGTAGCTGATGAAAATGGAACTCGTAAGCTTACACGGGATGAAGAATTAAGCAATTTAGATGTAGCATATAAAAAAACAGTGGATGACTTTGTGACAATGGAGACAACAAATCAGCATGCCCGTGGAATTATCGGTGAAGAAATGAATAAAATTTCAAAAATTACATCAAGGTCTGCATTAGCGTCAGATTACATTGGGGAACAGAAAACAAAGGGAAAGGACGAAATCCCAGAAAATTTAACTGAGAAAATGTATGGTGCAATCACATCATTTAAGGAAAAATATACAATGATTCATCATAATCAAAATCAGTTTTGATGTTATTGGAGCGTCACCAGAAGAATGTTACGGTTATGCAGGTCCAGTAGGAAAGAGTGGATCAGAAACAGCGAATGACGGAGAATCTTGGTGGGAGAAGCGCCACGAAAGAATGGAAGAACTTATGAAAGAACAGGAAAAGGAAGCAGTAAAAAGAGCACAGGCAAGACGAAAAGCTGTACAAAACGAATATCTAAATAGCCAGTTGGCGGCGGCAGCATATGAGAAAAGCAGTATTATTTTACCAGATAATCCTGTTATACAGTAGGCTCATCTTTTGACAGGAAAGCATAAGAATGCAGGTAAGATATTTTTCGGGAGGAAGGATAAGAAATGGAAATAAACAGTAATCATTCTACATATGGTGCGGCATTTCGCCAAAAACCAATTTTTTTCATGTCAGGGAAGGAAACAGTGGCATTTTTTGAAGGAAAACTGAAGAAAAATATGACACTTCAAGAGGATACCTGTACACTTGGCAGCAATGACACTTATCGCAGACAGCATACTACTTATGAGGTTTCTGACAAGAAGGAAAGTACATTTCTGGATCTGGATTTTCTGATCAAGGACGAAACCAGCAGTCTGAAAGGAAGTCTCAGCGATAAAAAGGATGTGGATTTCTACAACTTTTCCATCCCTTTTAACCGGACGATACAGAATTACTTCGGTGTCCAAATCTATATGGACATGCCGGAAGGCTGCGATTATGACCTCACCTTATATGATGAATATGGCAATCAGGTCGGAAAGGCAGAATGGGATGGGGAAGGACGGAAAACACTGACCATCCCGAACTGGGATACAAATACCAATAAATATTGTATCAAAATAGAAAACAAAAATGGGGAAGAAGTTTCTCCAGATGATTATTATAAAATCAGTTTCAAGGTTACGGAAAATAAAGAACAGGAAAAGACCGATGCCATAAGGGAGGCATTCGGGAACCTTCACGGTGCATACAGCCGGAAAGATGAAAATTGGAGGGAATGCCTCGACAAATATAATGAAGTCCTGATGGATACAGAGAAAAATTATACAAAAGAAATGGAGAAACTCCACCAGAAGCAGTTTGAAAGTCTGCCGGAAGAAAAGAAATACAAAGGCGGGCGCACAGTGGATGAATTGTTGCAGGACATGGCAGAAGGAAAGACACTGGATGATGTGGAAATGGAGTATGTGAAAATTTTTGCCAACCTGAAAGATTTTGAGAAAGCACAGCAGAAGGCGGAACTGAAACATGATTTTTCCGAGGATTTTGTAAAGGATCTGGAAAGCAAAGGTATCTCACGTGATGAGCTGGATGGAATGCAGATAAAGATTGAAAGCAATGGGAATGTAACAGTGAGCGGTATCGAAGATAAAGAAGTCCGGGAACAGGTTCAGAAACTGGTAGAAGAAAAGTACAGTGACCGGATGTATCAGTATTACACAGGAATTGCTGACAGTGTGGGAAATCTGTCGTCTAATACCTATCAGTATGCCACGGATGTGCAGGAAGTCAGGCGTTACTTAAAAGGGGTTACGGGAGAAGATATTTCTCTGGAGAACCTTTATCTGACACCGGACGGAAAAATTGGCGGGTTGCCGGAAAAAGCCGCTAATCTGATCAACAAAACAAAAGACAATGCCAAGATAGAGCGGATAAAGGATGCATTGATAAATATTATAGGACATAACAGGACAAGCGGTGATCTGGGGATTCCCGATTTTACTTCGGAGTTTCAATTCAGCAATGGCGCTTTCTCTGTGGCAGACAGAGGTTTTACGGTGGATATGGCGGCATTGGACAGAAGGCTGACGCCCCAACCCCATGATAACATGTATTCGGATATGTATGAGTACAGTTTCAGGAAAGTATTATGATACAACATCAGAAGGAGGTAATTAAATGCGTATTGGTTCGGGAGTGCAAAGTGCATCGGAAGTATTTGGAAAGCAGCAAAATAATAGCAAAACATATGTTGCCGAAAATGAGGCATTTTCTCAGACATCAGTGAAGGTGTATTTAAAGACGGATGATATGTTGTTTTCAGGTGGAAATGGAACAGGTCTTTCGTTTTATATTAAATACGCAGAAGAGTCAACAGAGGATAATCCTGTAGTGATAGCCAAAGGAGTTGACGAAAATGGAAAAGAATTTGAAGAAAAAATTAATATTAACGATATTGATTTGAGAAATGCTTCTTATGTTGAAATGAGTGCTTTGGAGGCATATTATGATGTTGATAGGGGTAATGGTCTCAGCTCTCTTCCAGAAGAAACTGGTCACATGGGATTAAATGAAAGATGCGACCTTATATCCAGCTTTGAAAAGGTTATTCGGGATATGAATAAATTAGGAAGGTATGATTTGCAGATGTTTTATATGCGAAATATGAATACTTATCTAAATGCAAACAGTAAGCATAAATAGTGCTTAGTTATTTGAATATAGTAGAAAATATTGATATAAAGGAGGTTATAGCTATGCAGATTAGTGGATATTCCAGTGCCGCAATGTTGGCATATCGTTCTTCTGGTATGAAGCAAAAAGCAGGCACAGTGAAAATGCAGGATTTTTCTCAGATGGTACAGAACACAAGCGCACAGGCAACAAGCCAAACAGATAAGACAGCGGCAACAAAGGAAGTATCCGAAGTTGATGAGATGGCAGCGTTCAAGCAGGAAATCTATGAGGAACTGGCTGAAATTGATAAAATGAACTCCTCGGCTATTTTGTCCAATTCTGTACATATCACAGAAGATGGATTCAAAAGAATGAAGGAAGATCCCGCCTATCGCAAAGAAATTATGGATTGGCTTCGTGCAGATGCAAGAGCTTCTCATGGGCTTCCATTTGGTGTCCATGTTACAACAACAATTACAGGAGCTGGAGCAACTTGCTACGGGGCACATGTTTACCATGATGATAGTGCAGCAACCAAAGCCGCTAAAAAGGATTTGGCTGATAAGAAGGCAAAAGGTTCATTTTATCATTCTGATCGTACCTATGCTGACCGTAGAGCCGCACAGCGCAAGAGGGACAGCGAGTATGTGGCAAGTGAACGCCAAAAGCGGGAACTTATGCAGAAGATGATGCTGGAAAAGCATATCGACCAAAAGGCACAGCGACAAGCACTTGATCAGAGAATTCTAGCACAAAATGTAGTTGACCAGAAGTATGTTCAAGACTACCTGTTGGGAATGCAAGAAAGTAAAAGCTGGAACATTTGAGTATAAATAAATTCATTTATACTTTTATGTAATAATTATGGGAAGGAGATACCGCTACAGGGGGGATTATAAATATGGTAAATACCGCTGTAAATAGCAATATTTATGCAGGAAGAAAACCTGGTTCAAAATATAACCAGTCACATACTTTTCAACAAAAGGAAGTATTAGAGGTACCGGATGGTGCAGCAGTTAACAAATATGCAAATGTTCAAGAAATCTATGAGGCATTAAAATATAACGCGTCATATAGAGTAGATAAACAGGAGCAGGATGAAATTGCTGAGAAAGAAATTCAAAATGAAGAACCAGAAATAAGCAATGATTCCAGTGAAAAAATGACGCATGGTACCAGGGTGTTCCTTTGAAAGAATGGGCATTAACGGATCCTAAATACACGGATTCAGAAACGGGAATTTCATGGTATATTAGAGACGGAAAATATCCGTATATGGTAGGTGAGGATGCAGAAAAGTTCCGAAAACTTTGTGAAGAATCCGGGGAGTTCCCTCTAAAGAAATTTGGGGAAATGACGGGATTAATACAGAAATTAGATGACAATACAGTAGCGTATGTGGGTGATAACGGAATTGCAGTTAAATCTAAAGATGGGAAAGAGATGTTTGTGGACACATCAGGCTTGTCATATGATATTCTTATGGATATGTTCAGAAATTTGCCTAGAAATGGGAATTTTTTCAGCAATAAGTATTGGTCAGATAATATACAGAAAGCACAGGCTCGGAGCTGATGATACGTTATATTGCAAGAGTGTGTATGCTTGGACTCCGATAGGAGAAAGCAGATTGGTTCTGATTGACAGAAGAATCATATGGTTTTAGGATTGATTTTTTCAATCATAGGATTTATGGAGCGTAAGTAAAATGACTTTGGGGTTGTAAACGAGTGTGATGATATGGGGCTGGGAGAACAAGTTATTTTATCCGATAAAAAAAGCAATATAACGATGCAATCAAGGCTTATGAGCATACCGGTAACGGTGTAAGCTGGTCGCAGTTTGAATGGAAAACTTACGATACACAGATGACAGTCACATTTGAGGATTCGGTGAAAGTTGAAAGCATTTCAAAAGGAATGAATGTGATAAATGGGTAGATGCAATGGTAAATAGGAGGGACATGGTCTGCCGAAAGCATTGGATGCCTATTAAATATTCGGGAGGGAATCTGACCTATCAGGATTACGCAAGCGATATCCGGGAAATTTTAGCATATAAACAGACTCAGCACAAAGGTATTATGTCTGGGTTAAATGTACAGTTTGTCATGGCAGACGGTACAATTCAGATAAAATGATTGGAGGAATAGAAGTATGCACATTGGTTCTGGTCTGAATACCGTATCTTCATTGTACGGTCAACAAAAAGGTAATCAAATGAAAACTCCTGCATCTGGGGAAAAGACATTTTATACGGCAGAAAAACCGAAGGTATATCAGATATTTACAACAGATAATATGTTGTGGACAGGAGGTAATGGTACAGGTCTTTCTTATTGCCTTAAATATGCGGATGATTCGACGGATGAAAATCCAGTGGTGTTAGCGAAAGGTGTGGATGAAAACGGGAAAGAGTTTGAGCAAAGAATTTATATCAATGATGTTAATCCATCAAATGCTACAGTAGTCGAAATGCGTGCATTGGAGGCACATTACAAAGTGGAAAAGCAGGGAGGTTTCACGTCTCTGTCGCTTGAAGCTGGTAATATGGGACTTAACGACAGAAGAGATTTTATCGCAATGTTCAAAAAAAGCATAGAAGATTTAAACAAATTGGGAAGGTTTGACTTATCGTTGCTTTGGACGAAAAGTATGGATACATATCTTAATTTGCCAAATGCAAATAGTAAGTATAAATAGTGCTTAGTCATTTGAACATAGGAAAAAAAGAGAACTTGGATTACATATCATATTGAGGCTGAGAGAAATCCAATAGATGACATAGTCGGAAGAACTCCGAATAATGAAGAAAAAATGTGGAAAATAAAATGAAAAAAGTTTATCGATAGGGTTCCAGTATGATTTACATGATACAGATTATAAGACTTATATAAGGCAGGGGGATAATATGGTTACTGTAAATAATTCTGACTATTATAATAACATTCCAGCGGGCAGGGATTTAAACAACCTGCCCAATACTTCCAGTGCTGGTACAACTGTAGGTTATCAATATGATGGACTTACAGAGGAGGATCGTTTCGTACAAAAAGTTTTGCAGGAGCATTATGATAAAGTGTACAAAGAAAATTTGTCTCATTCTGATCCAATGGCATATATCGAATCAAAATATTGTGATGTGACCTCACCTAATTTTTGCTCATATATGACAGAAGACCAGCGTTCCATAGCTTACCGTACAGAGAAAAGAATGTTACAATCCGGAGGAAAACCTGTGGGTGGATTTGCACGGTATGATTATGCATTAAGGAATTACAAGGATGTATATACAGGTGGTTCAAGAAGTGTTGGTTATGTACGCAATACTGACAGGGAAAAACAGCATGCCAGAAGTGTTGTAAATCAGCAAATTTCAAATCTACTTTCAAAGAATGGGATATCAATATCAAAACAGGCAGATTTGGTATTTTCTATTGACCCATATACATATCAACTAACGGTGTCGGGAAATGCAGATAGAGATACATTATCGCAGATAGAAAAATTGCTGAATGAAGGAGATAATGCAAAAAATATTTGGACGCATGCGTGGATTTGTATGCATGATGCAGATAATGAAATTGTTAATTCGCAGGCAAATATGACAAAGGCAAACCAATATTCTTTATGGCATGAAGTGTATGAGACAACTGGATATGATGCACGCAATGCGACATATAAAAATGGTACTTTTATTGCAGAGGATGGTACAGATTTACTGGCATTGTTTAAGGAAAAATCTAAAAATGGTGCAGGGTATGAACTTTATTCTAAGAGATGGCTGCAATATGCTAAAAATGGCTGGAAGAAAGAAAATGATTTGGTATTAAAAATAGGATTTGACAGCAGTGGATTGTATGATATAGGGCAGGAAAGAGGATATGGAGCAACGCAGAATATGTGGATGAAAGGTATTAGTCAAAGTATATTTGAAGCTAGCGTGTGATCAATATTATATTGATTCTGAGAGAAATCCAACAGGTGGCATAGTTGGAAGGACTCCGAATAATGAAAGGAGATATGTTAATATGGCAGTTACAGGAATAGGAACTTATGCGTCATATACGAATAGTTATGGCAATACACAAAATGCTGGAAACAAAACGGGCAGGACATATAAGAATGCCCATGAATATAAGAACTATTTAACACAAAAATACGATTGTTTACGAAGCAGGGATTATTCCGTAAATATAAACAGTTCTCTTTTGTCAGAGGCTATGGGAGATGAAAAGACAAAACAATGGTTGGAGTACAATTTATCGCTAATACCAAAAACAATAGAACAGTCAAGAGCTTATGTGGCAGCAAGAGGAGCAAAGATACTGAGTTATAGTATTACTATAAATGGATATGATAGCATGAGTTCTGTAATGTGTACTCAAGATGAAGTTGATCCGGGAACAGAAAAAGCAAGGAAAGAACTTGAAGAAAGACTCGAGAAAAGGAAAGCAGAAAAGAAAGAGACAGAGGAAAGACTGGAAAAACAGCGTGCCGAAAAACAGGAGCAGGAAGAACGGCAATATAATCTGAAAATTGATGGAAAAGATGTAGATGACCTGACAGGAAAAATGGTGGAATTGCTAGGTACTTCAACTTCTATAGGAGTGACAGAAAATGGAGTTTCGGCATTTGATGTGCTGGCATAGAAACTGATATGAGTATGCCGGGATGTATTGACATGCAGAATGTATTTTTATTTCTTTCAGTGGGACTGGTTGCGATTAACCTTATCCTTATGGAGTTCATGCAGAATACCATTGAAAAAGAAGAGAGAATAAAAATTGCGGTACTTACGGAACAAAATCAGAAAAATCGTATTGCAAATTATCAGGACCGGGAAGAAATCTATGAGCGTCAGCGAAGAAAAATGCACGATTATAAAAATCAGCTTTCCACAATCCAGACATTGATAAAGAATGGACACACAGATGAGGCACTTTCATTTACGCAGAAGCTGACAGAGAGCATAGCTGTCGAGATGTCGGCAATCAACACAAATCATCCGGTGGTCAATGCTGTTTTAAACCAGAAGTACCGCAGCATGCAGGAGAAACACATAGCAGTGATCCTAAAAGTAGGGGATCTGCAGGAGATCTGTCTGGAGGAGGAAGAGATCGTGATCCTGCTCTCCAATTTACTGGATAATGCAATCCGGGAGAGTGAAAAAGTACTGAAAAATACCGGAAAAGCGGTCATTCATCTGAAATTAGAGTGCGAAGATCATAAACTGATATTTGCGGTAGTATGAACAGACAATGATATTCTGTATTTTAGAAATATAATATTTTTCTGTAGGATCAAATAATGTTAGCTTTGATGTTATTGGAGCGTCACCGGAAGAATGATATGGTTATGCAGGTCCGGTAGGAAAGAGTGGACTAGAAACAGCTAATGATGGAGAAACTTGGTGGGAGAAACGTCATAAGCGGTTGGAGGAATTTATTGAAGAACAGATTGAAAAAAATCAAAAGGAACATTTGATAAAACGTAAACAAATGGAAGATGTATATAGAAGTCGGACATATGAAAGTAAACAAAGACTGTCCAATCTATTGAATAACTCAAATGCTAACAGTGATAATGTCAATATTCAGTCATTGGTGTCAACAGCAGCTTCTAGTTATGAAAAGAGCATTGAGATGGTATCTCATGATAAAATCTGAATTATTACATGATTATAATCAAATTATTGGATGAACAATAATTTTGTTTATAAAATATTAGAAGAAGGAGGTTGGTGATATTATGAATATATTTTTTAACAGCCGAATAAATGCTAATCAGTCATTGCTTAATGTTCTGTTTGGTCAACAGCAAAAAGCGGCAAGCAGTCAAAACACTGGTTGTAGAGGCACAAGAGATACCTTAACGATAAGTGCATCGGGAAAGGAAAAACTGACAAAAAGTACAAGTGGAAGAACACATAATACAAGTATTGACAGTAGCATTGACTTAAAGTCCTATATAGTTTCAGCAAAAAAAACGAATCAAGAGCTCATTGAGAATGCAGGAACACAGATTAATGCGAAAACAAGTGAATATATGAGTACAGGTAAAGCATTTAGGGCGGCATTAACGGAAAAGTATTCTAAGCTTGCCGCAGAAGCAAAAACACATTCTAACCCAGAAAATTATATTCATTCCAAGTATTTTGATAAGAGTTCAGAGTATTACGAGACTAATTTGACTGATACAGAACGTAGGATTGCATATAATTATGAGATGCAGATGTGCCGGACAGGAAAAATAAATGGTGTAAATTATCAGGATTCTTTGTTCAGGGGAATTGAAGTGGACGGCGACAGTGTAGATTCGGATAAAATCCAATTTGAAAGAGCATTGGTAAATTCGCAGATTTCAAATATTTTAAAGCAGGCTGGTGTCGATACATCTTCTATTACGAAAGATTGTACTTTTACTGTCGATCCATACAGTTACGAGATAACGGTAGATGGCGTGGATGAAGAAACAAAGGTGTTGATGCAGAATGCTTTAAATGTAGGTAATAATGGGAAAAATCTCTATAAGCATATCTATTATTGCTCAACACAAGATGGCTGTGAGAGTTCTCAAGTAACAGAGGAATCAAAGATGAAATACGAAGCATATCATCAGGTTTATAGTTATACAGGATATGAATTAGACAAACTTGAGGAAAAAAATGGGACATATTATACGGAGTCGGGAGAGAATATATTAGACTTAGTGGATAGTGCAGTTGAAAGTTCCGGAAAAGTTCCGAAAGAGTTTAAGCAGCAAATGAATAATTGGATACATGACCTGGTTTCAACTATTTCAACCAGAGGATGGAACAATGTGCCAGATATGACTTTAAGCATTTTATATGGAAAGAGCAGCTTAAAGGATATGAACCAGTTGATTACATACCAGTATGAAGCTGATCGTATGAACAGACAATGGTATTCTGTGCTTTAGAAATATAATATTTTTTTGCAAACTGGTTGAAAAATTACGAAAAAAGGAGAACCCTGTATGGGAATTGGAATCATCCAGAATCATAGTCAGTATAAGAATATTTGTGGTAATTATACATATCATATGCCGGCTCCGGTATGCCAATCAAAAATGAAGGACTTAGGTGATGAATTTGTTCTGACGGAAAAAATGATGGAGACAATAATCTTTATCGTAATGCTTTTACGGGGGCATCTACAAGTGCAACAGTAAAAGGATACGGTTCGGGAGTTGTGGATTTATCGTTATTGAACATTGGCACCAATAAGAACAATCGTTTTATTGGTTTATTGAGTAATGACAGGGATGAGGAATATCGTCTGGCTGGCTATGTAGAGGAATTAGATCGTTTTTTGAATAAGGTATCAAATGGGAACGTAACAGTAGATGATTTATGATGTTCTGGCTTATAAAAAGGAAAATGGGACGATTCCAAGATATCAGATTCAGATGGATGTGGGAGGCAATTAAAATAAGTAGTATAGGAAGTCAGTAGTGCATGAATAAACTGCTGACTTCTTTTTTTGATAGATACAGTCACTCCCAGGAGCGTGTGCCGGATAAAACAAATTAACAGGAGGCAGATAAAGCGATATATGTGATATTCTATTTCACAACAAAAAAAGGTCTGTTCACAACATGGTGGCTAGCTATTTAAAGAACTTTTCCGATATTATAAATATAATTGTATGTAAGTAAGGAAGTGACAAGATGCAAATAGCAATCTGTGATGATGAAAAATCTATAGGATTGATATTAGAAGAAAAAATAAAGAAATTATTACCGGATGCAGTAATAGAAAAATATTTATCTGGTGATGAATTGATTGCAAGTGGTTGTGAGCCGGATATTCTATTTTTGGATATTCAGATGCCAGGAATGGATGGAATGGAAACGGCAAGGATTCTGCGTCAGAAAAATGAAAGAATGGTATTGATATTTGTAACTGCTGTGGAGGAGTATGTTTTTCAGGCATTTGATGTTGCAGCATTTCATTATCTGGTGAAACCGTTTTCAGATGAAAAATTTGAAGAAGTTGTGAAACGTGCAGTCAGAAGCATTGAAAAATATTCTGAAAATCAATCGGATGAAAAATACATGATGGTGCAGTCCGGAGGAAGCCATATGAAAGTGTTTTTGAAGGATATTGTGTATGCTGAGGTATATAATCGAAAAGTCATTATCCATACACGGGATACGAATATTGAATATTATGGAAAATTGCAGGAACTGAGTGAAATTGCGGGAGCAGATTTTTTTCGTACACACAGAGCCTACCTCGTACATTTCAAATATGTTCAGAAATATGATGCAAATTGTGTGACGATGGAAAATGGAACTGCATTGATTGCAAAACAGAATTATTCTGAGTTTGTAAAACAATATTTGAAATATAATCAGAGGAAAGGAAAAGAAATCGGATGAGTTTGGTAGAAAAATGCTGGATGGTTACATCGAAAATTTCTGTTATCGCACTCCTTATGATTACAGGAATCTATTTTGGAAAATTTGTTTGTCCCTATATAAAAAAGAAAAAAGGGGCTGTGGCAGTCAGTATTGTTTATATTACGATTATGCTTGTTTTATATATGATTCCGCCACAGATTGATAATTTTTCCGCATATCTGATTGGAGTTATAGCAGCGTTTCTTGTGATGTATGCAGAGGACAGAAGAAATATATATCAGAAAATATTTCTTGCAATTACGTTCTTTTCTATCCGATGGTTAACGGTTGCAATGGCAGCCAGACTTGATGATCTTGTTACAAAAGCACTTGTATTTCGGAATATGAGTGCAGAAAAAGTGTGGTTGCAATACGGACTATATGTTGGAACCAGAGTTTTGGATATTGTACTTTGTATTGCTTTTATTGCGGTTGCAATAGGACTGATCAATAAAGCGTATATATACAAAAAAGATGAAATGAGCATCAAAGAGATGGTAATGCTTATTATACCTTCACTTGTAGGCGTCACTGGGTATGGCATTTTACAATATTATCTCATGATATACGAAAGAGATACTGGAAAGAACTTGATTGATACATATGGATTTTATGGAGCTTTAAGCTTTTTACACTATCTGATTTCCATAGTTGCTATTCTTGTTGTGATTGTAATGTTTCAAAACTGGAAAGAGATGCAGGAAGAACAGCGGGGACAAGAGCTGGTATTAAATCAGATCAGTGACATGAAAAAGCATATCGAGGAAGTCGAAAAGTTGTATCGGGATATCCGCTCCATGCGCCATGATATGGGAAATCATATACAGACACTGGAACATCTGGTGGCACATAATAATATGGATGATGCTACAGAATACTTGGAACATCTGAAAAATGAATGGGACGAGGTATCTCCGGAAATAAAGACAGGAAGTCCGGTAATTGATGTCATTTTGATGGAAAAGCTGAGAGAAGCAAAAGAAAGGCAGATTCGGTTTCTGTCGGATTTTCATTATCCGCAGAATACGAAGTTAAATGCATTTGATTTGAGTGTGATCATGAATAATGCCTTGAATAACTGCATGGAAAATGTAAGTGGAGATGATCCGTATATCAGCATTTCTTCTTTTCGGAAAAACAGTATCTTTATGATAACCATAAAAAACAGTTTTTGGGGTCAGCTTAATTTTGGTGACAGCGATTTGCCAGAAACAACCAAATCTGGGAGGGAACATGGAATGGGTCTGAATAACATTCGCCGGGTTGCCAGAATGTATATGGGAGATATATCTTTGGAGCAGGGAAATGAGGAAGTAATCCTTAGCATTATGATGCAGGTAGAATAAAGAAATAAATTGGCACTATGTATTTTGTAAATTACAGAAATATGTAGTGATTTCTTGATGCTTCACAACGAAAAAAGGGCGGTTCACAACATCACGGTTTATTGTGAAGAAAGATATGCCGAAAGAAAAAATAAAGAGAAATCATGTTATACAGATTTTCAGGAAACGGATTTCAGAGTATTAGCTCAAGGAGGACAACGAAATGATGAAAATTAATGGATTTAACGGAACGAATACGCAGACAGGAGCAATAGGAATGGCACAGGCGAATGATTCTGTGAGTAAAAATATTCAGAATCAGATTGCAAATGCACAGCAGAAATTGCAGGACTTATCATCAAATGAAGAACTGTCATTAGAGGATAAGATGAAGAAACGTCAGGAGATACAACAGGAAATTACAAATCTCAATCAACAGTTAAGACAGCACCAGATTGAACAGAGAAAGGAACAGCAGAGTAAAAAATCATCTATGGATGATATGGTGGCTGGTACAAAAAATACATCTGCAAAGAAAGGAACAGGCTTGTCACAGGCAGGTATGCGGGCAATGATTTCCGCAGATTCATCTATGAAGCAAGCAAAAGTGCAGGGTAGTATGGCAACACAGATGGAAGGAAGAGCCGGTGTGCTTGAGTCTGAAATCAAGCAGGATGCTGGAAAAGGCAATACCGAAAAGAAAGAAGAAGAACTGGCAGATTTGCAGGCAAAAGCGCAGTCTGCAACAGTAGCACAGATGTCTTCACTTTCAGATGCAAATAAATCTATGGAAGAAGCAGCAAAGACAGACAACAGTACAGATGCAGCAGAAACAAAGAAGGATCAACCTCAGAAAGCAGAGAATACACAGGAAAATGCAGATACGACAACAGATGCATCAGAGAATGCAGATATCAAAACAGAAACAGCAGAAACAATAACAAATCCAGCATCAGAAAGTGGACAGTCGGTAGTATATACACCGATAGATATACGTTTATAGTTCAGAAAGGAGGCTGGTGTTATGTCAGAAATCAAAAGTTTTAGTGATTATACAAGTAAATATAACAGCAATGTAGATTTTTCAGCGTTGTTTAGTGGAACGTCAGATAGTTCATCAGTAGGCAATACAAATATGCTTTCTGATTATGCTGCAATCAAAAATGGAAGCTATGGAAAACTTATGAAAGCATATTATGCAAAACAGGATGCTGAAAAATTATCGGGAAAAGGTGATACTTCACAAAAACTTACCTTGATGAAAACAAGTGCAGATTCTCTGAAAAAATCAGCAGATGCTTTGAATGACTCTTCTCTTTGGGAAAAAAAGAAAATAAAAAAGAAAGATGAAAAAACGGGGGAAGAGATTGAGGTAGAGGATTATGACTGGGATAAAATCACCAAGGCAGTAAAATCTTTTGTTGAAGATTATAATGATGTAGTTAAGGAAGCCGGAGAATCTAATACAAAGGATGTATTGCGAAATGCTTCATGGATGACTGGAATGACAGACAAAAACAGTAATATGCTTGCCAAAATAGGTATTACCATAGGAAAAGGAAACAAGTTGGAATTAGATGAGGATGCTTTAAAGCAGGCAGATATCAGTTCGCTGAAAACGGTCTTTACAGGATATAATTCTTTTGTAAGCAAAATATCGCAGAAAGCAACTGGTATATCGAATGCTGCAAACCGGGCGAGTGCAACCTATACAAATAATGGTACGTACTCTAAGACGGATGCTTCTTTGACATCGAGCAAGATAGATAAAGAAGTATAGAAAGTGTGGACTAATTTAGGGAGGTTGCTATGAAAGTTCAAGGAAATAGGTATATTAATAATCCAGAGATGATAAAAAATAAGGTTGAGAAGAAAACAACTGTTCCTCAGAATATTATTTCGGAGGATGATGTGAAAATCAGTGATTCAGCAAGAAAGTTAGTTGAGACTGCTCGTAATAAGGTATCGGATTTTCATACAATGCATTTTTCATCTATTAATGGAGAAATAAGAGAGATACCTGCAGAATATAAATGTGAAAATTTGTTTCAATTGGAATTAAAGGCGTCTTCTATTTCAGGAGATCGAAGTGTCTTTGAGGGACATTCTGAGAATCAGGCTGCGGTTTTTGAGAAGTGGATAGATGAAAATGCGGCAGAATATTTATCAGAAGATGAAAGAAATACATTAAAAGAGCAGATCGGCACAATGGTGGCAGCGGTAGATGACTTGAATGCCAGGGAAGGGTATCGTGGTACTTCATTTGAATCGGTATTTTTATTAAGTGCAAGTGAGGCTGGATTAAACAAAATAAATAAAATGTATGTCCCGGAGCAATTACAGGCAGGTTTTTCAGATATGATTGACGAATATGTTCATTTTAATGAGTCGGCACGCAATTCTATCATGGAGAGAATGACACCGGATTATATGGTTGTCGGAATAGGGAGCAAAACAGAAGCTTATAAGTACAAATCAGAAATCATCTCCGATGAGAGAGCTTTCTATACGAATGAGAAAATGGAAATGACCGGTTTGTGTGACAAATTTTTAAATGATGAAATAGATAAGGATTCATTTTATGATGGGCTGAAAGGTTACTTGAATCATTACTATGAAAACAGATATGAATTAAGAAATCAGCCGGGAAGTGTTAGAGAAAAATCAAACGATATGCTGGACAAATTGCAGCATATGTTTGGCGTTTAATGTTGAAAAAGGGTTTGGAGACTAGCTATGAAGACAGTAACAGATGTAAACACAGTAAACCAGCTATTGACATATTCAAAGCAAGCAGAGGCAGGAATACACCAAAAAGCAATACAGATGTTGCTTGGAGTAGGAAATAATAAAAAACAGGACAGTTTAAGTATTTCTGATGCTGCACGAGGCTTTTCAAAGCAATCAATAGCTGCACTGATAGATAAAAATGCGAATATTTCTAACAGTGAATTGGCTTATTATTTTGCAAACTATAATAATTCAAGTGCTATTTTGAATGCAATCAATTTTGGGGAGAATGTTTCCTGTGGATATAATTCTGATTTTAAGGAGTACGGGGTTATTTCCTTTGACCTTAATGGGAGCAGACAGGTAGTACCTAATTATGCAGTACCGAAAATGAATACAAGCACCATGTCAGGCATTTGTGCTGCAAATAATTCTTTGGTATTAAGTAATAAAAGTTATTATTCATGGACAACATCAAGTGGCGGTAAATATACATGGACGGTCAACAATGGAAGGATAGGCTGGGCAGCCTCGGAATCGTTGCTTGCAGAGAATACAAATCAAAAAGGGACAAATTATAAGTGGGAAATGCGCAAAGCAAGTAATATTTTATCTGATCTGGCACAGGGAAAGAGTGTGTGGGGTTATCTCTACAGTAATGAGGAAGTACTGTCAGTCTGTGAGAAAGTCGGGATTTCTCCGGGATTCTTTTCTATAGATACGGGAGCAGGAAAACACACTTATTTATTGCAGGAATCAGGAAAGACCATAAATGTTGACGCCAAGATAAAACAGTTAAATGATATAAACTGGATAGAAATCG
>NZ_QUHG01000011.1:16679-102698 GCF_003479505.1 Roseburia sp. AF15-21
CAAGATAAAACAGTTAAATGATATAAACTGGATAGAAATCGGGTATAAAGAAGGAGATACGTTTTCCGTTTATGGTAAAGAGTATGCTATTGACAGCAGTGGGCATATCAATGTTTCGGCAGAAGATGAATTTACATCAACGGAAATTAAATATCCAAGTCGTTCAATATAAAAGAAATTATTTTAAGTTTCAATAACAGGGAGGTAGGATTATGGCAATTACAGGTATCAATAACAGCAGTTGCACATCGTATTATGCTTCAAATTACAAGAATACTGTTAAAAAAACAGATAGTGAAAAGGATAGTACAAATACAAAAGACGGCAACGTGACAACAAGTACAGTTGAATTAAAAACATCACGTCCCGGTGTGACAAAAACAGAGCAGATTAAGACGGGGTATAGCAATGTAAATGATTATTCAAAATACTTGCAAGGAAAATACCATTATATGAATACGGGAATGACTTCAATGCAAGAGGTTCCGACAACAGTATCCGTTTCAAGTGCATTTTTACAGAAGTGTATGAATGATCCGGAAAAAGCAAAGTATCTGGAGGAAAACTTAGCAGCCATTCCAGATTGTGCAAAAAGTGCGGTGAATGGATGTTTGGGCACTTTGACAAATCTGAGTTATAAGGTTGATGAAAACGGAAATATTTCGGTGGCAATATCTGGTACAAATGATCCAGATGGGAAAATAGCGAAAGAGAATGCTGAACGAAAAGTAAAAGAGAACAGAGAAAAAGAGGAAAAGGTAAAAGAAAAAAGAGCTGCTAAAAAAGCAGAGGAAGAAAAAGCTGCAAAGCAACGTGCAGAAAAATCGGCAGAAAAAAAAGAAACGGGTGATTATACCTTATCCATAACTGGTAATGATGTAAAAAGTATGACACAGAGCCTTGTAGCAGAATCTGTGAGTATTTCTGCACCTGATAGATCAAGTTTTGATATTAAGGCATAAGAGGGTTCGGTAAAAGGAAAATATCAAATCAATGCATTAGTTGGAAGTGCTTGTTTCCTATTATGGCATATCCAAGCTAACGATAGCAAAAATGGCTGGTGTTGAGGAAAATGATATTAACAGGCTTTTAGCCAATCCACCAGAAAAGATTGAAATCGAAGTAAAGTATAAAATTGCTGTGACGGTTATGGAACTGCGATTTTGGCTAAAAGATTGTGAATCACCGATATAATCGGGATTTGTGAGTAGAGGGCACTTATGAAAAATAAAAGTATCAATCAAGTTTCCATAATAAATGGTGAAGATGGTCCCACAAGTGTTTTTATATTTGGAGAAGCTCAAAAGCAATCTCTAAAGATTAGAATCCGAAATGCTATCTATCAATCCAGACGAAAAAGGATAGAAAAGAGAATAGCGGCCAACCCGCATACCCTTGCGGAAGTGGTGCAATACGCAAAGGATCATTATGATTTAGTGGAAATCAATCCTGCCGCAACAAATTGGATAGAACGACAGAAAAATCTAAAAGCTAGTTTGATTATACAGCATAAACCAGAACTTTTGGGCCAAAGGAAGGATATTCCAAAACCAGATTTTCATAATGAAGAATCTGTTAAAAATTTTTTGAATGAAATGGAAATTAGAAATAAATTGATTGACCAAATGCCTGATAATGTAATTCCCATGGATTTTCATTTATATGAAATAAAAATTGGTGAGGATTTAATGGAAATAGAGGTAGATTATACCTGGAATATATTTGGAATATCTTACTCTGGAAATAAGTCGGTCATAAAAAGGTTTAAGAAAATAGCTAGAGATTTATATTGTTATTATGGTGTCAGTGAGGAGGATATAAAGAACCGGACAAAAAGATATTCTTCACTGGTAACGGAATTGAGTTCATAAATAAGCAGTTAATTTAGCAACAACTTGTTGCAGATTCTAAAGTTATCTTGCATAATTAAAATATAAAAGATGTATATAAGGTCGGAACAGAGACCTTAAACCTGTTCCAGTGGTCGGGATGGAGACCGAAAACCTATTCCCATTGCGGAATAAACTGCAAATACAGTGATCGCGTTGCAGAAACCTGTGAGGCCTGCGACCGGGGGAGAACCTGCGGGGACTCCTCTTTTTTATATTATGGAGATGGTGTATATGCAGAAGATGCTTGATTTTATAACATAGAAGAGAGTACGTGTAATGCGGAGTAAATAATGGTCAACCCATTTCGTACAGTTGAATAATGAAAGGGGATGTGCTACTATTGTATAGAGATGTTGATCACGGCAGCTTATTTAACGGATAAACTAGGGGGAGCTTTATATGGCCACACAAAAGCAACAAGGTATTAAAAAGCAACTGACGAAAGGATTTGTGAAAGTAGCAATAATCGGTGCGATTGCGGCAGTTATTGGAATCGTAGTACTACTGATCGCAGCGATACAGTATGAAAAGGCATTGAGCCGATACGGATTTACACAGGGAGATATCGGTAAAGCGGTCGCGGCATTTTCGGAGAGCCGGAGCGCATTACGTGCAGTAGTAGGCTATGATGACAAAGCAGTGATAGACAAGCAGATCGAACTGCATGACCAGAAAAAGGAAGCGTTTGAGGCTTACATAGATGAATTGAACCGCTCAATCAAATTCACCGAAGGCAGGGATGCCTATAATAAAATATTGCAGGAACTGGACGGGTACTGGGAATTGGATGCACAGGTATTGGAACTGGCTACTTCCGATGACGAGGACGGATATCTGAAGGCGCAGGATCTGGATATCGGAGAGCTGACCGCACAGTACGAACGGATATACGCGGAGTTTGTAGACTTGATGAATCTGTGCGTCGAAAAAGGAGATCAGGCGGAGGTAGATCTGCGTCATATGGAGCGTTTTATGCTGATCGCGATTCTGGTTATCGTAGTGACCTCTTTCTGGAGTTCTGTGGTATTAGGCAAGAAAATGGCAGGAAATATCGAAGAACCGATGATAGCGCTGGCAGATCGACTTCAGACTTTTGCACAGGGAGATCTGAATAGTGCATTCCCGGACAGAAACACGGAAGATGAGATATCCTATATGATACAGGTCGCAAAAGGCATGGCTGCTGACCTGAATCTGATTATTACGGATGCAGGAGAATTGTTGGGACAGATGGCGGAGGGTAATTATGCCATCGGTACTAAGATCGAAGAGAAATATGTAGGACAGTTTGTGGCACTGAAAGATGCCATGCGTAAGATGAACCGACAGATGAACAGTACCTTACAGCAGGTAGAAGAGGCCGCTAAGCAGGTATCTGCCGGATCGGAGAATCTTGCACAATCTGCCCAGGCGTTGGCAGAAGGAGCAACAGAGCAGGCAGGATCTGTGGAAGAACTGACGGCAACCATTACGAATATCACAGATGCCGTGTCACGTACAGCCGGCGAACTGCAGAGGACGACGGAAAAGGCTGAGAATTATGCACAGCAGGCGGATGCAGGGCATACGCAGATGAGGTCATTGATGGAGGAAATGGAGCGAATCAATGAAACATCTAAAAAGATACAGAATATTATTGCTGACATTGAAGATATTGCGAGTCAGACGAACCTGTTGTCTCTGAATGCGGCAATTGAGGCGGCCAGAGCAGGAGAAGCCGGACGGGGATTTGCAGTGGTGGCAGAACAGATCCGTAAACTGGCCGAACAGAGTGCACAGTCGGCAGTAGATACCAGAAGCCTGATCGAGGGATCGCTGCAGGAGATCGAGAATGGCAACCAGGCAGTGGAGGTAGCAGCGGAATCTCTGGAGCAGATCGTTACGGGAGTCAAGGAGATTGCGACAGATGCAAAACGATTGAGTGAAGAGTCTGCTGCGCAGGCACAGGCGATGCAACAGGCAGAACTTGGTGTGAATCAGATATCGGAAGTAGTGCAGTCGAACTCTGCGGGAGCAGAGGAATCGTCTGCTACCAGTGAGGAATTATCCGCACAGGCATATACATTAAACGATCTGGTAGGAAAGTTTACACTACGTCGGGATTAATTGCTAATTAAAAAATGAAATAAATACCGGTCTTAATAATTCGTAAATAGTGGAGAATTAAGATCGGTATTTTTTATAACATAAAACTTTCATTATAACTGAAATTTTCATTTCCGTATTATCTATTAGAATTGTAATGGTAGATATAGGAGGTTATATAAAAAATGTAATGAAGAAGAATCTGATAAATAAGTTTGCACCATTTCATGCATATGAAGGAACAGAAGATATTGATTTTGCTAAAGAATTGCATATAGTATCTGATAATATATTCATAAGATATAAAGGTAATGCATTTACTAATTCTGGACTTGATATATTGCTGAAAAAACACAATATTGAATATGTTGAAGTTGTGGCTGTAGATGGTGGGGCTTGCGTTGCACTGACAGCATTAGGTGCTATAAAAAATGGATATAAAGTAATCGTGAATGAAGCTGCAATCGGAACAATGTATAAGAAAAACAAGAATAAGTACTTTAAAAAGTTGCATGAAGCAGGTGCAGAATTTGTATAGAACAATTTTTGTTGACAGAATTGAAAAATCGGAATTTGGAAAGGGGTGCACTGCCATGCTGAGAAGAGACCGTTTCAAGTTTTGTGTAAACGTTAAAAACTGATATAAGATTTGTGAATAGTTACAAATGGGCAGAGCCGCTTTTTCAGGTTCTGCCCATATCTGCATTATACAGAAGTTTTTAGGCATGTCAATAAGACCTGCCTAAAACAAGCTGTTTTTTACAGGTTTCGTCCGGTCAGACGTTCTTCAAAATAGATTTCCAGTTGGGAATGAATCTGTCCCCAGTCCTGCCGGTGACCTGTCCATTTTTTCGTGATGTCCATAGTTGCCAGATACAGCATTTTCAAAAGGCTGTCATCAGACGGGAAAACCGTTTTGCTTTTGGTCACTTTCCGAAGCTGACGGTTGAATCCTTCAATGGCATTTGTGGTATAAATCAGGCGTCTTACTGCCTCCGGATACTTGAAATAAGTGGACAGGGTTGTCCAGTTATCATGCCAGGATTTATAGATTTTCGGGTACTTGGACTCCCATTTATCTTTGAACAACTCTAATTCATTTAAAGCTGTTTCTTCTGTTGGAGCCGCATATACAAGCTTCAGATCATCCATCAGTTTTTTGATGTCTTTGTATGAAACAAACTTTGTTGAATTACGGATTTGATGGATAATACACTGCTGGATTTCTGTTTTTGGGTAAACAGCCTCGATTGCCTGTGGAAATCCATTCAAACCATCAACGCATGCAATCAGGATATCCTCAACTCCCCGGTTTTTTAATCCATTCATGATAGAAAGCCAGAACTTCGCACTTTCGTTTTCTCCAACATACATTCCAAGGACGTTCTTTTTTCCATTCATATCGATACCAAGAGCAATGTAAACCGCACGTTTTACAATACGTCCTTCACTGCGGACGTGATAGTGGATGGCATCCATAAATACTACAGCATACACTTCTTCCAGAGGGCGTTCCTGCCATTCTTTTACAATAGGCAGGATTTTGTCTGTGATTCTGCTGATTGTGCTGTCTGAAATATCAATATCATACAGTTCACGCATATGAGACTCGATATCTCCAGTCGTCATTCCTTTGGCATACATGGAAAGTATTTTTTCCTCCATGTCCTGGGTTACTGTATTCTGATACTTTCTAATCAACTGAGGCTCATAGTCACCATTGCGATCTCTTGGGATAGCTATATCCATGTCTCCATAGCTGGTGTGCATGGTTTTGTTAGAATGTCCATTTCTATTGTTGTCTGTTTCTTTGTTTCGGTAGTCATACTTGGAATATCCTAATTCCTCATCCAGTTCTTCATCCAAAGCACCTTCCAAAAGAACAGACATCATGTCACGCATGATGCTGTTCACATCCGTACCATCTTTGATGCTGATATCATTATTTTTCAAATAATCACGCATCATTTCTCTCATTGCTGCTTTTTGTGGACTGTCTTTTCTTCTTGCCATAAAAATAACCTCCAAACTGAGTAATTTTATCTTACATCAGTTTGGAGGTTTACACAAACTTTGGGATACTCCCGCTGAGAAAGTTGAATTGTTTTTTAAACATCGTTATTGGTTCATCCATAGGAGTTTTCATTGGGACCGGAATTTATAAGTTCTGGCACTTTAAAACTTATCCAAATTTATATGTCATACAGTCTGCACCGTGCTACACAGCGCTACTGTTGCATGGTGCTGTGATGGCTGTTGTGGTGGTCGTATGTATTATCCTAAAGCTGATTATTTGGAAAAAGTTAAAGCCCTAACTTCTTGTTTGAAAAATTGAGAAAACGTAATATTGAACAAAAAAGAAATGCACAGTTCTTAACTTATCGTGAACTGTGCATTTTGTAAATAAATACTTTTAATTAGCTAATTACGGCATCCTCTGCTGTAAAATGTTCCAGAGAATTTTCTTTTACCTGAATACAGATATAAGTAATTCTGGAAATATCGGATGCAAAAAACTGGCGCTTTGCAGCAGGTGCGATTTTTAGCCAGTCTCCGGTTGAAAGGATGATTTCTTCTCCATCAATTATGGCTTTGCCGTTACCTGAAAGATTTCCATAGATTTCTTCATTTTCTTTATGAGAATGAACAAATCAGAAGCCAGTAGAGTTGCCTGTTGGGTGTATGTGCAGAAATATGTGAAGCACAAAACCCTAAACGAAATGCTGCAAGAATTGCCAGACGTAGGTCAATTCATCCTAGCTATGGATACCTGGTTTGAAAAACTGATGGAGAAATAATCTAGGAAAATAGTTTAAAGTTTACATGTTATAATCATGTATGAAGTTGGAACAAAATAAAAGAATTGTGCTATACTATTGTTCAAGAAAAAAACTCATTGACATATTTCAATCTATTTAGGAGGATAAACGATCATGTGTACAGCAGCAACTTATAAAACAAAAGATTTTTACTTTGGACGAACCCTTGATTATGAATGCTCTTATGGTGATCAGATAGTAATTATGCGTTTAATTTTCTCCATGTTGGCGATATGAAAAATCATTATGCAATTATTGGAATGGCTCATGTCAGCGAGCAATTCTTCCTCACGCTTTGTACGTGTAGCTTTTACAAAGGTAAATGCAATTTCAGGTGAATCAGAGGAAGAAAGCGTTAGCCAATTCTTCCACATTCTCGGATCTGTGGATCAGCAACGAGGATGTTGCGAAGTAGCGGATGGAAAATATGAAATCACATTGTATACGTCGTGTTGTAATGTTACAAAAGGTATTTATTATTATAATACTTATGAAAACCATCAGATCAGTGCAGTAGATATGCATGTAGAAAATCTGGATAGTGATAAAATGATTTGTTATCCAGTAATTCAAGGAGAAAGAATCAACTATCAAAATAAATAATGTTTTGAAATCAGGGATGAGGTAGAAAGGAAAGTTCCATGACAAAAGATGAAGTAAAAAAACTTAGGATGGCCAGTCCGGAATCACTACAGTTTTTAAATAATGCTACAAAATTTTATAATTTAATGATGATGTATCGTTGTGCTATTCGGGAGATACAAACTAAACTTGAGGTTTTGGATGATGAATTTTCAGTTGAGAACAATCGAAATCCTATTTCTTTTATAAAAACAAGAATTAAGAAGCCCAATAGTATTTACGATAAACTGCAGAAGATGGGATATGAATTTACAACAGAAAATATACAGACATATCTCAATGATGTAGCAGGTGTTCGAATAGTTTGTGCGTTTATTGACGATATTTATATGATATCAGATTTGATTACCCAACAGGATGATATTAAAGTTATTGAAATAAAAGATTATATAAAAAATCCAAAATCGAATGGTTATCGAAGCTATCATATGATTGTTGAAATACCAGTATTTTTTGCTAAGGGTAAAACACCTATGCGTGTAGAATTACAGATTCGAACCAATGGTATGGATTTCTGGGCAACATTGGAACATCAACTTCGCTATAAAAAAGGAATTGAAGAAATGCCTGGCTATGATGAGATAAGTGAAGAATTACTTCATTCTGCAAGAGCTATCATTGAAGCAGATAATGAAATGCAGAGAATAAAAGACAAAATTGGTATGTTCCACGAAATTTAGGGAGAAAACTGAGCAAGTAGGAAGGAGAAATATATATGAAACAAGATACTTTAGAGGGCAAAGCAAAAACAAAAAATGGGGTAAAACGGCTGTGTTTTTCCATAATCTGCATTCTTCTGGAAGTGATTTTTATTATTACTATCGTAACACGCTTGAATGAATATGCAGAAATCATAAATTTATTTACAAGGATTTTGAGTGGGATCTTGGTTTTGGGATTGTACGCATCAAATAAGACATCCTCTATGAAAATGCCTTGGGTCATCTTAATTCTAATTTTCCCAGTTATGGGTGTAGGCCTGTATTTGTTGATTGGTTTGAATGGTGGCACACATAAAATGCGTGAGCGATATGCAGAAATTGATAGCAAATTGTTACCAATGCTTCCGGACAGTCAGGAGTGTTTGAGCAGAATAAAAGAAACAATTCCGAAAGCAGGAAATATAGCAAGTTACATACAAAGAAATTCGCAGTATCCAATCTATCAGAATACGGATATTGTGTATTTTGATGAAGCAGTGAAAGGATTAGAGGCACAGCTTAAGGATTTGGAGAAAGCACAGAAGTTTATCTTTATGGAATATCATGCGATAGAAGACGCTGAAGCATGGCATAAGATTCAAGATGTTCTGGAAGAGCGAGTAAAAGCAGGTGTGGAAGTTAGAGTATTCTACGATGATATGGGTTCTATAGGCTTTATTAACACAGATTTTGTGAAAAAGATGGAGGCAATAGGAATTCATTGCCGTGTATTCAATCCGTTTATGCCAGGTTTAAATCTGTTTTTGAACAATCGTGATCATAGAAAAATAACAGTTATTGATGGAAAAGTCGGATTTACAGGTGGATATAATCTAGCAAACGAATATTTTAATTACACACACCCGTATGGACAGTGGAAAGATACAGGTATTCGTTTAGAAGGAGATGCTGTTCAGTCGCTTACGGTGACATTTTTGGAAATGTGGAATGCAGTAAGTGATAAGGATGCTAATGATTCTGATTTTAGTAAATACCTTTTCCAATATGATTATGCGGCACAGCAAACTGGGTTTGTTCAACCTTATGCAGACAGCCCTATGGATAATGAGCAAGTAGGAGAAGAAGTTTATATCAGTATGATAAATAAAGCTGAAAAATATTGTTGGTTTATGACTCCATATCTAATCATAACAGATGAAATGACGCATGCGTTATGCTTGGCTGCTAAGCGAGGGGTAGACGTAAGAATTATCACACCTGGTATCCCTGATAAAAAATTCATTTATAATATAACTCGTTCTTTTTATCATGGATTAGTTAAACATGGTGTTCGTGTTTATGAGTGGACTCCTGGTTTCTGTCATGCAAAAATGAGTGTGGCAGATGACTGTATGGCAACTTGTGGAACAATTAATCTGGATTATCGAAGTTTATATCACCATTTTGAAAACGGCTGTTTTATGGTAGATTGTCAGGCAGTTGTGGAAATAAAAAATGATCTGATAAGAACGATGGGAGAATGTCGTGATGTGACAGACCAATATCAAACCGGACGAAGTGCATATTTGCGACTGGGACAATTATTTATGAGATTATTTGCTGGATTGCTATAAGAATCTGATGAAACGACCTTTCAAAAAACAGTTGATTTAGAAGTTAACTGTTTTTGAAAGGTCGTTTTTGTTATATCTAACAGTCTGTTGTACAAAGAAGATTTTGCATGGATGAAAAAAACAAACCTTGTTGAGGTTAAATTGAGATTGACTTTGTATTGTATAAGTATGAAAAAAAGGAATCAGGTGATGTACAATGAAAAAGCATAAAATATGTAAAATCCTTCTTGTTATACTGGCAATTTTTTTATGTGTGGCTTTTTATGAATTGCTCGGAATCTGCGTTGCATATAAAAAGCAGCCGGAAGTGTCCAATACAACCAAAAAAGAAACAAAAAATGGGTCATGGAACGAATGCAGTGAAAATACAGAACGGGCAGTAATCATAGAAAAGAATCCAGAAGCGCTTTTACAAAGAGTGCGTTTGATCAAGAATGCAAAAAAGGAAATTATTCTTTCTACTTTTGCATTTCAATCCGATGAAAGTGGAAAATTGATTTTAGGAGCACTGCATGATGCGGCAGACAGAGGTGTACATATTCGTCTGTTAGTAGATGGAATGGAGAGCTGGATTGATATGGAAGGAAATCCGTATTTCTATGGATTATCTTCCCATGAGAATGTTGAAATTAAACTATATAATAAGGCCAATCCGTTGAAACCGTGGAAAATGATGGGTAGAATGCATGATAAATATTTGATTGCAGATGGAAAGAGATATATTCTTGGGGGAAGAAATACATACAATTATTTCCTGGGTGATTTTCCGGGACATAAGAACTATGACAGAGACGTGTTAGTGGTTTGCGATGAACCTGAGAAAGAAAATTCAGTTAACCAGTTGTCAGAGTATTTTGAAACCATATGGAATCAGGAAGACAGTGGTTATTTTCATGACAATAAAAAACTGGCAAATAGAAAATCTGTAAAGAACGCAGTTTTAGAGCTGCAGAACGGCTATCAGAAATATTTTGAAGAGAATAAGGAAAGAATCTGCGATACCGATTACACGGACGAAACTTTTGAGACAGAAAAGATTACATTAGTGTCAAATCCTATTCACACAGGTTCCAAAGAACCAGTAGTGTGGTATCAGTTGGGAGAATTGATGAAAAATGCAAAAAATCGTGTGAAGATCCACACTCCATATATTATCTGCAATGATATGATGTATAATACATGGGAGGAGATTGCAGAGAACGTTTCAGATTTTTCTATCATGACAAATTCAGTTGCGAATAATGGGAATCCATTTGGGGCTGCTGATTATGCGAGAAACAGAAACAGAATTTTAAATACAGGAATTGATATCTGGGAGTATGAAGGCGGCTATTCATACCACGGAAAAAGTATTCTGATTGACGATGATCTGTCTGTAATCGGTTCCTTTAATATGGACATGAGAAGTACATATCTGGATACGGAACTGATGCTTGTAATACGCAGTAAAGATATTAATAAACAGTTGGAAGAGGGCATGATGGAATATGAAAAAGTGTCCCGCCAGATATTAGAAGGCGGAACTTATAATGATCCATATCATGTAGAGCCAATCGAATTAACAAAGAAACGTCAGAGAAAAATATTTTTAGTACAGCATCTGCTTGGATGGGCAAGGTATCTGTTTTAATAAGGAGGAAGGAAAACGTGTTTCAAATATTGATTGTAGAAGATGATAAAGAATTAAGCCAGCTATTCCAAAAAGTGCTTGAGAAGAATGGATATCAAGTCAAAAGTGCATCGGATGGAGCACAGGCATTAGAAATATTGGATAAGGAATATGTTGATCTGATCATTTCTGATATTATGATGCCGGTTATGGATGGTTATGAACTGGTGTCAGAACTTCGTTCAGCAGGATATCAGATACCGGTACTTATGATCACTGCGAAAGGTTCCTTTGATGATATGCGCCAGGGATTTCTTTCGGGAAGTGACGATTATATGGTAAAACCGGTAAATGTGAATGAAATGGTTTTAAGAGTCGGAGCACTGCTTCGCCGTGCACAGATACTGAATGAACACAAAATTGTGATCGGTTCAACAGAGTTTGATTATGATGCAATGACGGTTACAACTGATAAGGAAAGTCTTGTTTTGCCTAAAAAAGAATTCCTGCTTTTATATAAGCTTGCAGCTTCGCCAGGCAGAACATTTACAAAACAACAGTTGATGGATGAAGTATGGGGATACGAGACGGAGGCAGACCCACATACGATAGAGGTACATATAGGAAGAATCAGAGAGCGTTTTAAGGATAACCCGGATTTTGAAATCGTGACAATGCGTGGAATTGGATACAAGGTGGTGAAAAAATAATGGAACAAAAGAAAGAAAAAGGATTGCGGATCCGATCCTGTCTGACTGGTGCAATCTGGCTGGCACTTGTATTTTCAACAGTCATATCTGCTTTATTATTTGCTTTTTTGAATCATTTTTTTAATCTGCCGGGCAGCATACCTGTGCTTGGCTGGCTTTTGATTTTCAATACATTGATTGCAGGGCTGATCACTTCCTTTATCAATGCAAAGTTACTGGAACCGATTACCAGACTTAGTAAAGCAATGAAGGAAGTTTCTCGGGGAGATTTTGAACAGCATTTGGAAACGAACAGCCGTATAGCAGAAGTTGGAGAATCTTATCAAAGTTTTAACGTTATGACAAAAGAACTTCGTGCAACAGAGATGCTGCAGATGGATTTTGTATCTAATGTTTCTCATGAGTTTAAGACCCCGATTAATGCCATTGAAGGATATACAATGCTGCTTCAGGGAGAAGAACTGTCTTCGGATCAAGAGGAATATGTAGAAAAAATCTTATTTAACACCCAAAGACTTTCCGGATTGGTTGGTAATATTTTGCTGTTATCCAAGTTAGAGAATCAGAATATACCAATGAAAAAAACAGAATATCGTCTGGATGAACAGATCCGCCAGGCATTTCTTTCATTGGAAACAAAATGGACAGAAAAAGAAATTGGTTTTCAGGTAGAATTGGAGGAAGTTAAATATACTGGGAATGAAGGACTTTTTATGCATATCTGGATAAATCTTTTGGATAATGCGATTAAGTTCAGCCCTTCAAAGGGGACAATTACGATGTTTCTGAAACAAGAACAGGATTCTGTTAAGTTCATTCTGGAAGATGAAGGACCAGGAATAGAGGATGATGTAAAATCCAGAATATTTGATAAATTTTATCAGGCAGACGGTTCTCACAAAGCAGAAGGAAATGGTCTCGGCCTTGCACTTGTGAAACGGATCGTAGATAGTGCTGGCGGGACAATCAAGGCAGAAAACCGGGAATATGGTGGATGCAGATTTGTTGTAGAGCTTCCAATACAGAAAGATGAGGCCATATAAGTTTAAGAAAAACAGATAGAGGAGGAATTACATGACATTTTATCAGGAGTTGCAGTTAAATCAGGCAGGTTCTAAAAACCTGTTGAAAAAGAGTGAAACACGAAAAGAAAAATTATATCATATGTGGGTATATCTGGTGAAGATAGCTGTTACAATGGCATTTTGTTTTTTATTTGTTAGTATTTTCAGCATCCTATTTGGAAATGAGAACAGCATTGTAGGTGTAGTAGTCTTATTATGTCTCATGGTGTTTAGAAATGCGGATCTGGGGATCCATACCGGACAATCTACGATGCTTTTGGCTTTGTTCTTTGTAATTATGGCTGTATGTCCGCATTTAGCAAATCAGTTTTCACCGGTATTGGGAATGCTGTTAAATATTGCGGCACTGGCTGTGTTGATTCTGTTCGGATGCCATAATCCATTCATGTTTAATCAATCTACATTGGTTCTTGGGTATCTGCTGCTATATGGTTATGATGTTACAGGAAAAAGCTATCAGATGCGATTAGTCGGAATGGCTTTAGGTGCAGCACTTACCTGCTTCGTATTTTATCGAAATCATAAAAACAGAACTTATAAAAGAAATCTGAAAGATCTGATACAAGAATTTGATATCACTTCTTCCAGAACAAAATGGCAGATATGTCAGATTTTATGCGTACCGATTGTCCTTTGCATTGCAGAACTTTGTAATATGCCACGTGCAATGTGGGCTGGTATTGCGGCCATGTCCGCGATTTTGCCGTTTATGGAAGATATGCACTACAGAGTCCGTAAAAGGATTGTCGGAAATATTGCAGGTGTTATATGTTTTACAGTATTATATTTTCTGCTTCCTTCGTCAATCTATGCATATATAGGAATTCTTGGTGGAATCGGTGTAGGATTTTCAGCACAATATGGCTGGCAGGCAGTATTTAACACATTTGGTGCTTTAGCCATTGCTACAGAGAGTTATGGACTAAAAGGAGCAGTTAGTCTTAGAGTGATTCAAAATGTTTTTGGTGTTGTGTTTGCTTTAGCATTTTGTGTTATATTTTATTGGTTTATGTCTAAAAAAAAGGAAAGTGATGTGACCGTACATGCAGAGTGAAGTGAATCAGGAAGAAAATTTGAATAGAATTATTACGGTTCCTAATCTTCTTTCTTTTTTTCGGCTTTGTCTGATTCCGGTAATTATATGGAGTTATTGTGTAAAGAAAAATCCTCTGTTAGCTGGTGAAATCTTATTGCTGTCTGGTCTTACGGATCTTGCTGATGGATATATCGCAAGAAGATTCCATAGGATTAGTAATTTAGGAAAAATACTTGATCCGGTGGCTGATAAGCTGACACAGGCAGCGATGTTAATCTGTCTGTTTACTCGTTTTCCGCATATGCTTCTTTTAATCGTAATAATGGCAGGTAAGGAGCTGTATATGGTAGTCAGTGGATGTCTTGTGATACGAAAGACAGGAAAAGTACATGGTGCAGACTGGCATGGAAAGATAGTAACCTTTTTATTATATGGAACTGCAGCGGTGCATATTATATGGTTCCAAATTACACCGATGGTATCAGATCTGTTGATTGGTTTGTGCGCTATAATGATGGTCATATCGGTCGCTCTGTATATTATCCAGAATACCAGGACTCTTAAGGGAGAGACTGTATAAGCAATTTTATATTGCAATGACTAGAAAAATATTTAGGAGAAGATAGATATAAACAGTAAGTCAAACACACAAACTATGGAGTCTTTAGTCGGTTTAATAAAATTTTAGATAGAAAATAAATCATTCAATGTCATTTAGATAAGGTTTTTTATGACAAAAAGACAGATTGCTTATCTGCCTTATAATGCAGTATAATGGTAGTCAGACAGTTTTGGATATAAGAGATGATCTGGGAGCAACAATGAATGAATGCAGGGAAGTGACCGAAAAGTACCGCACAGGACGGAGTGCATATTTACGGCTCGGACAGTTGTTTATGAGATTGTTTGCAGGACTATTATAGCAGAAAGAAGAGGGGTTCGATATGTGTACAGCAGCAACTTACAAAACAAAAGATTTTTATATGGGCAGAACGCTTGATTATGAATTTTCCTATGGGGAACAGATTACGATAACGCCAAGAAATTACGAATTTGATTTCCGGTTTGCCGGGAAGATAAAAAGCCATTATGCTTTGATCGGAATGGCATTTGTTGCAGGAGGTTATCCGCTTTATTATGATGCTGTTAATGAAAAAGGCCTTGGAATGGCAGGTCTTAATTTTGTTGGCAATGCGGCATATGAAGAGGCTTTGCCGGGAGATGAAACAGAAGTCAGTCAGGTGGCACAGTTCGAGTTCATCCCATGGATCCTTGTACAGTGTGCTACTGTAGAAGAGGTGAGAGAGAAGCTGGCAGCAATGAGACTGACAGGCACAGCATTCAGCGAACAGCTGCCGACAGCACAGCTTCACTGGATTATTGCAGACAAAGACTCCTGTATCGTTGTTGAGTCTATGAAGGATGGGCTGCATGTATATGATAATCCGGTAGGAGTGCTTACCAATAATCCACCATTCCCCGGTCAGATGTTTGCACTGAATAATTATGCCGGTGTATCCAGAAAACAGCCGGAGAGTACTTTTGCAGAAGTATTACAGCTTGATGCATATAGCAGAGGAATGGGTGGAATGGGAATACCTGGAGATCTTTCCAGCCAGTCAAGATTTGTGAAAGTTGCCTTTACAAAATTAAATTCGATCTCCGGTGAAGAAGAGGATGAGAGTGTAAGCCAGTTCTTCCATATCTTAGGATCCGTAGATCAGCAACGTGGATGCTGTGAGGTGACAGAAGGCAAATATGAGATCACGATATACACGTCCTGTTGTAATACAGCAAAAGGTATTTATTATTATACGACTTATGATAATCATCAGATCACAGCGGTTGACATGCATGCCGAAAATCTGGATTCAGATCAGCTGATCTGTTATCCGCTTCTGTCCAAGGGCGAAGTCAGATGGCAGAATAAATAATACGAAAATGCACGGAGAAAGCATAACGCAGAACAACAGGAGGAAAGACCATGAAAGAAGTTAAAACACCGAAAAAACCACTGGCATATTATTATGGGATTGTGTTAATAGTGCTGATCGTATTTAATCTGGTTGTCACACCAATCCTTATGGAGCATCAGGTAAAGGAAACGGATTATGGAACTTTTATGAGCATGATCGAGAAGAAGAATATCGGTGAAGTAGAAGTTAAGGACAATCAGATCATCTTTACAGATAAAGATCAAAAAAATATTTATAAAACAGGTCTGATGAACGATCCGAACCTGACGGACAGGCTATATGAATGTGGAGCAGTATTCGCAAAAGATATCGATAAGCAGATGTCACCGATCATCAGCTTCCTGCTGACCGGGTTTTTGCCATTGATCCTTTTTATCGCACTGGGAAATTATATGGCGAAGAAACTGATGGAGCATGCCGGAGGAAAAAATTCGATGGCTTTTGGAATGGGAAAAAGCAATGCGAAGATTTATGTGCAATCCAGTGAGGGAATCCGTTTTTCAGATGTTGCAGGAGAAGATGAGGCGAAAGAAAACCTTTCAGAGATCGTTGATTATCTTCACAATCCGAAGAAGTATACCGATGTAGGTGCGTCTATGCCAAAAGGTGTCCTTCTTGTAGGACCTCCGGGAACCGGCAAAACAATGCTTGCAAAAGCAGTTGCAGGTGAATCAAATGTACCATTTTTCTCAATGTCCGGATCAGAATTCGTTGAGATGTTTGTCGGTATGGGAGCTTCCAAAGTTCGAGATCTTTTCGGACAGGCAAAGGAAAAGGCACCATGTATCGTGTTTATTGATGAAATTGATGCCATTGGTAAAAAGCGTGACGGACAAATGGGCGGAAATGATGAGAGGGAGCAGACCTTAAACCAGCTTCTTACAGAGATGGACGGATTTGAAGGAAATAATGGTGTCATCATTCTTGCTGCAACGAACCGTCCGGAGTCGTTAGATCCGGCACTTACACGTCCGGGACGTTTTGACAGGCGTGTGCCGGTTGAACTGCCGGATCTTGCAGGCCGTGAAGCAATTTTAAAGGTTCATGCAAAGAAGATAAAAGCATCTGATGATGTTGACCTGCATACGATTGCACGTATGGCATCCGGTGCATCCGGTGCGGAGCTTGCCAATATTATAAATGAAGCAGCATTACGTGCTGTCCGTAGTGGAAGGACCGTTGTAAATGAATCTGATCTCGAAGAAAGTATAGAAGTGGTTATTGCAGGATATCAGAAGAAGAATGCGGTTCTTTCAGATCAGGAGAAGAAGGTTGTTGCATATCATGAGATAGGACACGCTCTGGTAGCTGCATTGCAGAGTCATTCAGCACCGGTCCAGAAGATTACGATCATCCCGCGTACCTCAGGTGCACTCGGCTACACTATGCAGGTTGAGCAGGGTGATAAATATCTGATGACGAAAAAAGAACTTGAGAATAAGATTGCTACATTTACAGGCGGACGTGCGGCAGAGGAGATCGTATTTGGTGAGATCACGACCGGAGCCTCCAATGATATCGAACAGGCAACAAAAATTGCAAGAGCGATGATCACCCGCTACGGCATGACAGATGAATTCGACATGGTGGCAATGGAAACCGTGACCAACCAGTATCTTGGCGACGATACGTCTCTTTCCTGTTCTGCAGATACCCAGAAGGAAATTGATGAAAAAGTCGTGCAGCTCGTAAAAGCAGAGCATGAAAAAGCAAGAAAAATCCTTGCTGAAAACAGGGAAAAACTGGACGAACTGGCTATGTACCTGTATGAGAAGGAAACAATTACAGGTGACGAATTTATGAATATTTTAGATAGAAAATAATGTAGTTAATTAGATAACCAATTCCACCCAAGAAAGATATTATATAATGCATATGATATTTGGTATCAAAAAGGAAACAGAGAACCTTTATCATGTATGCAGAGCCTTTTATCTCATCTGCTTTAGCTTTAGCTGCTTTCACAATAGCAAGTTCAGGATCATCCTTTTTAGGACGACCCTTGCCACATGGATTATCTTTTTTGATCTGCTTATATTCGCTGTAGGCATCATGCCAGATATCTTTTCTGACTTCATCGAGAGCTGTCATAGCCCACTCGACTACGTGAAAGGAATCAACACAACGGGCGCAGTCAGGAGTGTATTCATTTACACACTCTGTGACCCTTTTTGTAACTGGTTTCGTCAATGCCGATATTAACCAGACCATCAAGTCTTCTTGAGCGCTCCGGTTCTAAATCGTGAAGAGCACGATTGACACAGCGGCCTACAGTTTCCCAGCCCCCTCCAAGTGGTTGGTTTGCTGGAATGTTTGTCATAAGCAGGACATGATTTGTGACAGAAAGGGCAGTCATTCTCATGCCATTTATTAGGTCTGGCTTTGATACGGATGTGTTTCACGCCATCCTCATCAGAGTAAAGATTAAAATTTTCTATCAAGAGAATAAAGTATTGACAAAATTTTGTGGGGTGGGGTAGAATGATGGTAAAAAATTCCAAAACATAACGCATTGGCGCTTTTCGCAGAAAGAAGAAAAATAAACATGAAAAAGAGAAAGAACTTGGGAAAAAAGTTAGTAACAATGTTAGTGTCTGTAGGCTTTTTTGCAGTTTTGATTACAGTCTTGAATTTAATGGCATTACAAGCTATTCGAGGAAAGAATGATGTGCTTATAGAACAGTTTGAACAATATGAAGAAGCAGTGAAAAATAATGATACCGCGGTTTTTGAAACAGCAAAAGGAGAAGTGGCAGAAGCCATCAGACATAGCAACTACAAAATAAATGGAAGCATCATTTTTGATTTTGCACTTGTGGTAGCTGATATTATTGTAATCGTACTTCTTTCGATTGTTATTAATAAGTCCATTGTTCGTCCAGCAAAAAGAGCAAAGAATGATTTGGATGATATCATTTTAGGTATAGAATCAGGACAGGGTAATCTTACGTTAAGAGTATTTGATGAAACCAGTGATGAAATTGGTCAGCTTGCAAATGGTGTCAACCATTTTATTGAAACATTACAAAATCTTATGGTAAAGATTCAGAGTGTATCAAAAGATATGAAAAAATCTTCCTATCTTGTACAAAATGAGGCGGAATCTTCAAATATGAGTGCATCCAATGTGAGTGCAACATCGGAAGAACTTGCAGCATCCATGGAAGAGGTATCTGCTTCTCTATCTGATTTAGCCCAAGGATGTAATAATCTGCTGGAGAAAATGGCAGGCATGAATGAGGATGCTAAGAACTCTGCAATGAAGATGCATGAAGTGAAGCTTACTGCAGAAAATAGCTATAAAGAAGCGATTGCATCAAAAGAAAAAACAGTAGAAACATTTGATGGCATTCAAAAGGATGTCGCGGAGGCAGTAGAAGCATCTAAGTCTGTAAATGAAATTGCAAAACTTACAGAAAATATCTTAAATATCGCAGCACAGACAAATCTTCTAGCACTTAATGCATCGATTGAAGCAGCAAGAGCAGGGGAAGCAGGCAGGGGCTTTGCCGTTGTTGCAGATGAAATCAGACAGCTTGCAGATAGTTCACGTGAGACAGCAAACAATATTCAGGAAATCAGTGGAAAAGTTATTGAGGCAGTAAACAATCTGTCTGGAAATGCAACAGAAATGATTCGTTTTGTAGATGAAAAGGTAGCACTTGATTATGACAACTTTGTAAAAATTATTGGAAATTATGATGCTGATTCTGATCAGGCAAGTAATACATTTAACGAGTTTGCAGTTAAGTCAAAAGATAGCTTAGGTACAATGAATGATATGAATGAAGGTATCAATAACATTTCTATAGCGATTGAAGAATCTGCAAAAGGTGTTACAAACGTAGCACAAGAGATATCACAACTTGTAACAGCAATTTCAGCAATTACAGTGCAGGCGGACGAAAATAAGAACCTTTCGGAAGATTTATCGGATGAAGTAGCAAAATTTGAAAAAGTTTAACTAACAGATTTTTATTATGAGAAGAACTGTATTAGGTAAATAACCCGCACTAACTAAAAATGAATGCTAGAATAAGCACAAGGGCATAGCCCCATTACGGGTTCTATGCCTTTGCGTTTTCCGGAAGATTGTCATTAACTGCATCAAATTCAAGATTCTGTTCCCGGCACCATTCGACAGCATTCGACAGAGCTTTACCGGCGCGGCAGGTCCAGAGAATGAGTTTGTTGCCATTGCGTTTCCATTCCTGGAGATATTCGATCAGTGCCTGGTTTGGCTGACCAAGCTCCGGCCATTTGCTGTAGCAGAGAGTGCCATCAAAATCAACAGCGATTGTCTGGAAATCTAACATTTTTTTATTATTCATTCAGATCATCTCCTTTAGAGGGAGTCTGCTGAACACCAAGATGATAGCAGAACAGGCTTGTTACCGGTTTGTGAAAAAAATCTGCAATTCTCATGGCGTATAGCAGAGAAGGAATATGCTGTTTTGACTCGATATTGGCAATAGTTTTCAGGTTGATGCCGGTTGCTGATGCAAGTTCTTTCTGGGTAATGCCAAGATCTGCCCTCGCTTCAACAAGTCTGCAGGTAATTGTGTCTGTCATGGTGTTTATGTCTATATCCATATCAGTATTCATATATATGCACCTCCAAATTCAGAATTGTTTAGGTCTGTTCCGCTATAATAATCCTACAGTTTTAAGTGTTCCAAAAAAAGGACTTATGAAAGAACACGGCCGAATATTTTGAAGGAACTGTTCTCTGTAACCGGAATCGGATCATATTTTTTATTCAGTGATATGAGGTAGGTTCCGAGTCTGTTATTCTGAAATTTATTCACATATGCGTTTCCATCAAGATAGAAGATACCTATTTCGCCATCATCAAGGCATGCTGTCTGTTCAATCCAGATGAGATCCTTATTATGGTATTTAGGTTCCATACTGTCACCATCTACATATACGCCAAATGTGGCAGCCTCCGGAATGTCAGGAGAGGAGAATATCTCATATTCGTCACTATCAAGAAAAGAGCCGGTACCAGCGGAAACGGTATTGTAAAATACTTTTCTTTCCCTGATCACATGGATAGGAATGATCTCTGCCGGTTTATAGTTGCCGGTGCTTTCCAGATCGCTGATATATTCAAGCACTTTGTTCATTCCATTTTCATTCAGGTTCCGGAATGGATTAAGAGGACTCTGGCCAACAAACTCTGTATAGATATCGTATATTTCAAGAATTTCACATAAGGCGAGAAACTGTCTGGCATGCATGGAATACCGGCAATCGGCATCAGGGTAGCTGATCCAAACAATCTGGATGACGGTGTGGAAATGGATGTGCTGATCGGAAAGAGAATTGATCTGGATATGCTTCATTATGTGCCGGATCTTGCAGACAACTGGCAGGCGCAGCAGATGATAAGATAGGTGACAAAGTCGGGCAGATTGTGATCATGCCGGTTCTGATACCAGATTTTACCTTTGAATCATGGGAAGAACGTGGAACCGGGGCATTTGGATCGACAGGAGGATAAGGATGATTAAATTGTTGATGTGCATAGAGATAGGTATATGCTATACTGTGTAAAAAGATATGTACAAATTTGAAGTTTATGGAGGAATAAAGATGGATTGTTTAAGATGTAAAGAGGAAATGATTAAAGCAAAATTAAAAGGAGATGCAGTAGGTACGGTTGTTTATTTAACTAATAAGAAAAACGGTATCTTTGAGAATGAAAAGAATAGTACTGTTTCATGTTATGTATGTCCAAAATGTGGATATGTTGAATTGAATGCAGATAATGCGAAAAAATTGATTTGATAATTTCCACTTGAAACTTTCAGTAATACTGAGAAAATTAAAGAAAGTACAAAGCTCGCGAAGCTTTGAATTTACAGAACTACAAAGAAAGGATACATATTATGGAAGGAAGATTAATAGCATTTGTTATTTGGGTAATAATCGGCGTATTATTTATTGTAATGGGCATTTATGATTTTAATTCCAAGAAAGCAAAACCTTTCGGTTTTTGGGCAAATGCCGAGGTAGCGCCCATAGAAGATTTGAAAGGCTATAATCGTGCTTTGGGCATATTGTGGTGCGTGTATGGTATTTTGTTTACGTTAATTGGATTGCCTTTATTAGATGGGCAGAATTCGGGTTTGATTATTATACCTATATTGGGTGCAATGCTTATTAGTATTGCGGCTATGGTAGCGTATGTAGTAGGTATTGAACCCAAATACCGCAAAAAGAAATAAATGGAAACTTTCAGTTTGCAGAACTAATAGAGAAGTAACATATAAAACAATAAATATGGTCAAAAAATCATCGACATCCGACCTACAGCACGTTATAATATAGCTAATCTAATAAGAAAACCAAGTGATCATTGTTACGAAGCTGAATCGTAATGGTGGCCAACTGTGTGAACTCGATGGAACGGAATGGTTACATCCTCCGGGTGCTCCGAGTACCGGACGAGCATTGAAAGGTGCTTTACAGAGATGAAAACAGGCCTGACGAAGCATCACTCAGATTAGATTAAAAATTCTAGTCTGGGTGATTTTTTTCGTTCAGGGAAAAGGAGAAAATGTCATTGACAGAAAAGACGGATAACAGAGATTTGGATGAAAAATTAGTTGAAATTGAAATGGAGCTGTTAAGATATTTTACGAAGATTCCAATGGCAGATCAGTTTGTACATCCAGATCCTCGAAGATAATGGTACACGGCTTAATGAAATTATCACAAAACACCTTGATGATGATATCTGGGAGCTTCGTCCAGGCAATAACTGTGTTTTATATTTTATATCAAAACCTTACACATCGAAAAACGGAAAGCAAGAAGAGAACCATAGCTTTCTTCTACTGTCCAGGTATCACATCCCCAGCAGATTTTATCAATCTGGGCCATTTCAATCAACTGATGCAACACCCGGTTTGAAGCGGTGTATGATAGAATCGGAATCCAGGTCAGATCCGGATAAAGATTCGGATATTTTTTGTCAATCGGTGAGCTGCAGAGAAATTTATCTATAGACAAGCCAGGATTATCACGTTAAGATATAGAAAAAGTAAGTAATACGAAAGAAGAAAACAGAATATGTAAAGGAGAAAATGAATGGAATACTCTGCAATTATTCATGATATGGACAAAAGATTCTGCTATGCAATAGATAAGGATTTATTTGTGATACGCATCCAGGTAAAACGAGATGATATAAAGGAAATAATTCTTCATTATGAGGATAAGTATATACCAATGGAATGGAAGGATACGCGAAAGACAATTCCAATGAAGAAGGTTGCCACCTCACAGTTTCAGGATTATTATGAAGCACAGATCCAGATGCATCTGATATGTCTCCGTTATTTTTTTGAATTTACGGACATGCAGGGGGAAAAAGTATATTACGGCAATTATGAGTTTAGTAAGGAATGTATTACAAACAGGGACAGAATGTTTGACTGCCCGCAGAATCTACGGGAGGAAGAAATGTTTGTGGTGCCAGAGTGGGCAGAAAATAAGGTCGTATATCAGATTTTTCCGTCCCGTTTTGCATCATCACAGCCGGTAGACAAGGAAGTATGGTATAAAGCACCAGTTACGTCTATGGATAATCTGCATGGTGATCTCAGAGGAATTATAGAACATCTGGATTATGTCCATAGTCTTGGAATTGATGTTTTATATATGACACCAATCTTTAAATCAAATTCAAGCCATAAATACGATACCATTGATTATTATCAGATTGATCCCTCATTTGGAACAGCAGAGGATCTTAAAGAGCTGGTACAAAAAGCACATGAATATGGAATGAAAGTGGTTATGGATGCGGTGTTTAACCATACAGGAAAGGAATTTTTTGCATTCGAAGATATTTTAGAAAAAGGAAATAAGTCTAAATATCTGGACTGGTATTTTATTGATGAATTTCCACTTAAAAGTGAAAGGGGAGAGATTCCAAACTTCAAATGCTTTGGTTATTATGGTGGAATGCCAAAATTAAATCTGAAAAATCCTGAAGTTGAAAAATTTATTACAGATGTTGCATGCTATTGGATCAGGGAATGCGATATAGACGGATGGAGAATGGATGTAGGAGATGAAATCAGTCATTTTTTCTGGAAGAATTTTAGAAAAGCAGTTAAGGCAGTAAAGAAAGATATGCTGATAATTGGAGAAATCTGGCATTATGCAGGAGATTTTCTTGAAGGAGATGAATGGGATACGGTCATGAATTATCCGTTTTATCTGAATATGATAGATCTGCTTGCAGATGAAAAGATTACGGTCAGCCAGTTTATACAGAATCTTGGATATTTGAAAGGACGCTTAAATAAGAAATGTTATCCTCTTATGTGGAATCTGATAGACAGCCATGATACAGCAAGATTCTTACATTTATGTAAGAATAATAAGAAAAAGCAGCATTTGGCAGCAGCTTTTCAATTGTTATTGCCGGGAATGCCAATGATTTATTATGGAGATGAGTATGCGATGCCGGGAGCAAACGATCCGGATTGCAGACGTGGCATGTACTGGGATGAAGAATACCAGGATAAAGAGATGTTTGAATGGTATAAACAGCTGTTGCAGGTTCGAAAAAAATATAAATGTATCGTAGAAGGTGAATTGATTGAGGCAATCACAAGGGATGAGGAAGAAACCATTGTTCTGATTAGAAAAAATGGTGAAGAAACTATGGCATTGATTTTTAACTGCAGCAGCAGTGAGAAGAGATTTAATGAGTATGAGGGAAAATATAATTTGCTTGGAGAAGAACTGTTTGACGGAAAAGTTGAGGGACTTGATGCCGTAGTAATAGTGCTTTAAAATAGTTACAGAGGAAGAAAATCATGTCAAAAGATGAATATTTAATTACAGATGCACCCCTTAAAGCACTGACTGTTTTTGCAATGCCAATGATTTTCGGAAGCTTTTTTCAACAAGTCTACAATATGGCTGATTCAATCATTGTGGGTCAGTTTGTTGGATCTTCTGCCCTTGCGGCTGTTGGTGCCTGTGCCGCCCTTACGAATGTATTCATTTGTATAGCACTTGGTGCAGGTGTAGGTGCAGGTGTACTTGTGAGCCGTTATTTTGGTGCCAGAGATTATAGTAAAATGAAAACAATCGTATCAACATCATTGATTAGTTTTCTGGTTCTTAGCATACTTCTGGGAGTTACTGGCTTTTGTTTTTCACGTTCCATGATGGACTTATTACAGACACCCGCTGATATACTGGAGGAAGCAGTACTATATCTTCGTGTTTATTTTGTGGGATTTCCGTTTCTGTTTATGTACAACATTCTTTCAACGATGTTTACTTCAATCGGTGAATCAAAGATTCCATTATGCCTTTTGATTTTTTCTTCTGTTCTGAATATTATAATGGATCTTTGGATGGTAGCAGGCCTTGGTCTGGGCGTATTCGGTGCAGCCCTAGCCACGCTTATTGCACAAGGTATTTCGGCAATATTTTCGTTTTTAATCTTTTTATACCGGATACGCCAGTATAAGAGTCCGGCTCGCTGGTTTGACGGGAGGGAATTACATTCCATGCTCCGTATTGCTGTACCATCGGTCCTCCAGCAGTCAACAGTGTCAATTGGTATGATGATTGTACAGGCGGTTGTAAATCCGTTTGGTACACAGGCTCTTGCAGGTTATGCGGCAACGATGAGGGTAGAGAATGTTTTTTCACTGATATTTGTGTCCATAGGCAATGCAGTCTCTCCGTATGTTTCCCAGAATCTTGGCGCAAAGAAAATCGGGCGTATAAAAAAAGGATACCACGCTGCACTGGTGTTAGATTTATGTTTTGCAGTCCTTGCTTTTATAGTCATTGAAACACTGCATACACAGATTTCCTCATTATTTCTGGGTAAAGATGGAACAGCGCTGGCATATCAGGTGTCTGGAGATTATATGAGATGGCTCGGCTTCTTTTTCATTTTCATGGGTATCAAGATGGCAACAGACGGAGTTCTTCGGGGACTTGGAATCATGCGTCCATTTCTCATTGCAAATATGGTAAATCTTGCAATTCGTCTGTCAGTTGCTTTGATACTCGCACCGCGTTTTGGCATTGCATTTGTCTGGCTTGCTGTACCGGCTGGCTGGCTTGCAAATTTTCTGATTTCTTATGTGGCACTCAGAAAATCATGGCCAGACGATAAGATGGCTTTTGCTGCTATAGAAGATGATGCAGCCGTTTTTATAGAAAAATACTGTAAATAGCTGTCTATAAAAATGACGAAAAACCAAAGCAGGAAGTGTTAAATTTTATCAAAAAAATAGAATTTAAAATTAAAGCTGAAAAGTCGTTGACTTTTGAAAAAATTCTGATATAACAAGGTCTAGAAAAAATTAAAATAAAGAGAAAGGAAATAAGAATCAATGTTTTCACAAAAAGATAAAATGAAAGGGAAATTAGAAAACATGCATCTGCAGGAAAGGATAAACTATGGCTACAGAAAAGTCATTATTATGATGTTAATTTCAGGCTTGCTTTCTATAGTGGTCATAGGTGTTTTATTTGCTAATATGGTACATTATATAGAAAATGTTACTGTAGCAGATCAGGCAGTAAAAATATGTAGAATTAATGTGAATGCGGCAGCAAGAAATATCAGGGAAATGGCATTAAATGATGATACTTCTTCATATGCCAGTTATGAGAAAACAGTAGAAAAGCTGCTGAAAGAAGTTGATTCTGAACTGAAAAATTTAAAGGGAACCGGAATTATTCCTGACTCAGATTGTGAGGAATATTCATCAGCCCTTTCGGATTGGGGAAACATTGGTTATTCCATTATAGAAGAAATAAAAAGTGGTGATAAGGAAGAAGCAGTTGATGAAATCATGAATGATTGCACACCTGCATTAAATAAAGCGGTGGAAATCGCAATAAAATTAGATGATATAACAGACCAGGAGAGCAGCAGGGCTGCCAGAACTACATTTATTTTTGCTACAGCAGGAATTGTATGTATTATAGTGTGTTTAATTTTTGCATGGACACTGACAAAGAAAACAGGTAAAAAAGTCCTGGATACAATACTTGAACCTTTACGGGCAGTTGAGGATGTCGCAAAGGAACTGACAGAAGGAAATTTACACAGTACGCTGGATTATCGTTCAGAAGACGAGATTGGAAGACTGGCACACAGTATGCGTAAATCAATCCGTATCCTGGGAAGCTATGTAGACGATATTGACCGTGCAATGAAATTGTTTGCAGCAGGAAATTTTGATGTTAAACCGGAAGTAGAGTGGCGGGGAGATTTTGTCGGAATTTTAAATTCTTTTATGCAATTTGAAAAAAGTATAGGAGAAACGATTAGAGGAATTCAAAATGTTTCCAATGAAGTTTCAAGTGCAGCAGACCAGGTAGCATCAAGTTCTAATGATCTTGCAGATGGAGCTACAAATCAGGCGGCAGTAGTAGAGGAACTGACAGCAACAGTTGCAGGTGTATCTGAACAGGTAGAAAATAATTCAAAATCTGCAAAAGAAATTAGTGGAAGGGTGGATGAGCTTGGAAATGCCATTTTAGAAAGTAATGGTAAGATGCATGAAATGGTTGATTCCATGAATGAAATTAGTGAAGCATCAAAAGAAATTGACAAAATTATTGCAACAATTAATGAAATTGCTTCCCAAACAAATCTACTTGCATTGAATGCTTCTATCGAAGCAGCAAGGGCAGGAGAAGCCGGAAAAGGATTTGCAGTTGTAGCAAATCAGGTAAATTCGTTAGCGGATCAGAGTGCCCAGGCAGCGAAAGAATCTGCAATGTTGATTGAAACCTCTGTGAAGGCAGTAGAAAAGGGTATGGTGATTGCAGGACAGACTGCGGCGCAATTGGAAGATGTTGCAGAGAACTCTAAAATAATTACAGAAGAAGTTACAAATATTGCGGAAACGTTAGAAACACAGACAACAGAAATCCAGCAGATTAATGAAGGAATTGAACAAATTAATGATGTTGTACAGACCAATTCTGCAACATCTGAGGAATGTGCAGCTGCCAGCCAGGAGATGAGCAGCGAATCAGAAAATCTGCGTGAAATGATTCGTAAATTTAAATTGGCAGAATCAGAAAAAACAGTATAATACGATAATGATTTCCAGCTATAATTTCTACCACAGAATAGAAAGTTTATCAGTATAAAAATTTTATAAGAAAGGCACTTATACTATGGATACAAACATACGCAGACTGCTCAAGGAAATAGGAGCAGAAGATTTAATAGAAGTATTTGCACCATGTATGGATGACTATCTTTATATTATAGATTTACAGAAAAATACCCTTATCATTTCACAGGCAGCGGTGAAGCGTTTTAAGATGCCGGGCAATTCATTTGATAATGCTGCCGACAGTGTCCGCTATTTTGTATATGAAGAAGACCGCCCGATGATTAGGGAACATTTACAGCGGATTGCGGATGGAAACGAAAAAAATCACAATCTGCATTACAGATGGCTTGATAAAGAAGGGATGCCGGTATGGATTAACTGCCGTGGAAAGGTAATCAATGATAACGATGGAAAACCTCATTATCTTATAGGCTGTGTAAACGAAATTGGAAATATACAGTGGGCAGATAATGTCAGCGGACTTTTGGGTGAAAGAGAAATGCATTCCTTTGTTTCTTCCCATATAAAAGACAGCTCGTCAGTATTTTTAATACATATAGGGATTGATGGATTTAATGCGATTAATGGTACATTAGGCGTAGATTATGGAAATTATGTGTTGAAAAGTGTTGCTGACGGTATCAAGGAATGTCTTTCTGATAACCAGCAGCTGTACCATCTTGTTGCAGATGAGTATATGATTGTTGATCTGGAAAGCCATACAAGAGATGATGTTATGCTATTGCAGAAGGAAATATGTAAAAAAATAGAAGATTTTATTATTTCTGAAAAATATAAGGTGGTTTTTACAGTATCTACCGGAATTATTCATGCAACGAAGCTTTTAAAATATTATGACGAGTATCGTAAAATAGCGGTTTTCTCTTTAAAACAGGCAAAATCCATGGGAGGAAACGGAGTATATTTTTTTGAAAAAGAAGATTATAAGTTATTTTTAAAAAAAGAGAAAATAAAAAGTGCACTTCGAGGTGCCGTGACAAATGAATTTGAAGGATTTGAAGTATACTATCAGCCGATTATAGATTGTTCCTCGGGAAATATAATTGGTGCGGAAGCGCTTATGAGGTTTTCCATGTATTCAGGTGGAAAAAAAGAAAGTATCCCGCCTGTGGAATTTATACCATTACTGGAAGAAACCGGGCTTATTATTCCGGCTGGAAGATTTGTATTAAATGAAGCTGCGGCAATGTGCCATGAAATGCGGCAGTATATACCGGGATTTAAGGTTAATGTAAATATATCTTATATTCAGATGATGAAAAGTGATATCTGGAAGGACATACTTTCGTCTATAGAACAATATAATCTTCCGCCGGAGAGCCTGTGTGCGGAACTGACAGAAAGCGGATATACGGATATGACACCGTATTTTTATACGCTTCGGAAGAAATTCGAAGAGAAAAAAATACAGTTTATTCTGGATGATTTTGGCACAGGTTTTTCGAATCTACATTGTATTGTAAACATGAATCCTAATTATGTGAAACTGGATAATCATTTTACAGCAAAAGCTATGAGTCAAACAAGGGATTTTGAGCTGTTAAAAAAAATAGTTGAACTGGTACATAGTGTAGATATCAAAATATGTATAGAAGGTATAGAAAAAGAAGAGTGGTATCAAAAGCTGAAAGAAATACATGCTGATTATCTGCAGGGCTATCTTTTTGGCAGACCATGTGATAAAAATCAGTTTTTAAATCAGTTCATATGTAAAGGTATCAACTAGCAAACTATCTTAATTTTCATTTCTATTTTGGAAAAGGCTTCTTGAAGGAAAATTCTACCTGTGATAGAATAAAATTAATTATACTTACAGGGAAAGTAAGTACCCGGCTGCAGGACATATCCAGGGAACTGCCAGTATAGTGGCAGGTTTTTACGGTTTGCTCCTGCGATTTAGTGAAAAATAAAAAATCATGGAGGATTTTTACAATGGAAGAAGCAAAGCAGAACATCAAACAAAAGAAGGATTCTTACAATCTGAGAATTGTGACGGCTGTACTGGTATTAACAGTGCTGGTTTTAGGGGAATTATATGTGATGATTAACTATCCGTCCAATTATGTGGCATTGATTGTACTTACAGTTGTAGCACTGGCTGATATTTATATTCTGATTGCCAGTGCAATCCAGAAAAATTATAAGAAAGAGATTGACCAGTACGAACAGTATGATAATCTGTTTAAGTCAGAAAAAGCTTCTTATCTTGTAACCCGCAAATCTTTTGAAGATATTGCGGATCAGCTTGATCGTATCGAAGAGGCAGCCGGTTCACCGACAAAGGACATCATAGATGCACAGAAATCCATTGCCAAAGTTACCATAAGCCGTAACAAAGAAAATTCCGATGCATTGATGAATTCCAACGACAAATTATTAGAGCAGATATTTAATCTTTCCGACCGTCTGGATAATCTTGAGAAGAACGTGTTAGAGCAGCAGCGTATCATAGTTGAGAATGCCAATAAAGACCTTCTGCTAAAACAGCAGGAAATGGCAGCTTTCGTGAAAGAAATGGAATTATCCATCCACAATACCATATTAGCTGAAGTTGGAAAAATAAATGGTGCGCCAGCTGTTGCTTATACAGCAGCACCGGTACAGCCATCATCAGCCGCACCAGTTGAGGAAGTAACGCCGGAAGAACCGGAAACACCAATCGACGGAGTAACGACGGAAGAACCAATCAATGAAGTGATGCCGGAAGAACCGGAAGCACCAATCGACGAAGTGATGCCGGAAGAACCGGCAACAGAACCGGAGACAACTGTAGAGGATATGCCGGATTTAGCAGAAGATGATTTATTAAATATAGATGCTTTATTCGGAAATGACGAAGCAGCTGAAACTACAAAAGAAGTAGCAGAAGAAACCGGATCTGCAGAAGAAAACAATGAACCGGAACCAGAAGAACCAGTTGGTTTTGATGATACACTTGGATTTGCAGATGAAGAACCGGAAGAACCTGCATTTACAGAAGAAATGGTAAATACCATTGATGAACCGGTTATGGAAATGAATTCCGACCCGAATCATATGATGACACCGGAAGAGATTGCTGCTTTGATTGCAAATGCAGATTCAGCAGCTGAAGAAGCACCAGTTGTAACAGAAGATGCTATTTCAGAAGAATCTGAGCCGATAACGGAGGAGGAACCTGTGTCAGAACCGGTTGTGGAAGAACCGGCAGCAGAGCCTGTTATCGAGGCAAATTCTGACCCGAATCATATGATGACACCGGAAGAAATTGCGGCATTATTTGCTAATATGTAATTTACAAAATTTTTAAAAAAAATAAAAAATTACTTGCAATTCGATAAATTCTATTATATAATAGTCCTTGCGTTAAGCAATGCGCCACTAGCTCAGCTGGCAGAGCACCTGACTCTTAATCAGGGTGTCCAGGGTTCGAACCCCTGGTGGCGCATGTAAAGTACCGATTTTGTGGACGTGGAGCCATGGGGTTGGTGCTTTTTTTTGTTATAAAAAATCCGTAAGAAGCTGCCCGTGGCAGGTTCTGTAGATGTAAATAAGGAATGATGAAGATATCGTTTATTTGTTCAGTATATTTTTTACTTCTTTAAAAGACCTTTGAATTGTAGTAAATTTAGTGTGCAGGGCAGGCTTACGGTAGGAAAAAAGCAAAGCCTTTCTGGAAAAGCAGTTTGATTTGAATTTCATGAGGGCATACCCTTTTTTAGATATTATATGCAAGAGGATATGGAAAAATATATAAATAAAGAGGAAATCATTTGGAAAAGAAAATTCTGATTGCCTGTGCAATGCAGCAGGATGAAATTGAAAAGTACAGAAAACAATTAAATATAACATATCCTGTTGTATATCTGCAACGTGGATTGCATAGAAACCCGTCTGTATTAAGAAATCTGCTGCAGCAGGAGATTGACAGGCACCAGGATGTGGATATAATCCTGCTCACCTATGGATTGTGCGGGCGGGGCACGGAAGGGATTGTGAGCTGGAATACCGAACTTGTAATGCCACGTTTCCACGACTGCATCCACCAGCTTTTGGAGAATCATGTGGATAAGAATTCTCTTTATGCGACAAGAGCGTGGACAATTGACAAGGAATCCATTGGAGGCCAGTGCAGTACCGTTCTTGCTGCTTATGGCAGAGAACGGGGGATGGAAGTTTTAGATACAATCTATGGCGGTTATGAGAAGATTACTTTAATAGATACGCAAAGCTATGATATAAAGAAAACCAAAGATGGACTGAAAAGACCTGCAGAACTTCTAAATAAGAAGCTGGCGGTGGAGCCATCCGACTGCAATATTATAAGAAAGCTTTTATCTGGAAAATGGGATTGTAATTTCGTTCATCTTGAAAAAGGAGAGCGTGTCACAGAAAGACACTTTATATAAGAAAACCGGCGCCCTGACTTAGAATAAAATCTAATATCAGGAAGCCGGTTTTATGCTGTATGCTCTGCAGTTTATTATTTTTTCATTTCGTCCATATAGACAGCAATTTTTTTATCCATACCAATAATATGGTTGGATAACCAGCCCAGCAGGAACTGGATCAGTTCCAGAAGATAAGTCTGCTGGTTATTGTCCATATCGTCAAGTTCTGAGAGGTCAATTTCTACCAGGCGTTCAACGAAAGCAGTGTGGGCACGCTTCTGGGCAGCCAGTTCCGGATAGTGCATCTTCTCCATCAGCATTTCCTCATCAGCAAAATGAAATTGTGTATAATCCTTTAATTCCACTAAAAGCCGCATAATTTCATCATATTTGTCATGCAGCAGATCGTTTTGAATCAGGTCATTGGTCTCTTTTATAATCTCAAAGAGACGGCGGTGCTCTTTATCCACAAGGTCAATTCCGGTCTTGTATTTGTCCGTAAAGGCAAATGGGTCTTCGGAAGTCCCTTCAACTGCGGACATTTTTCCAATCATCATATCACTGCTTAAGATATGGTGGTACAGCCAGCGTACCAGATAGGAAAACAGTTCTTCGAAAGATGCTCTGGCAGCCTCTTTTGAGGACTTATCTAAAATAAAGGAATTGATTTTCTCAGCAAATTCAGCATGTTCCTTTTTCTGAAGAGGAAGCTCCGGGTCATGAATCTCTTCCATATAAGCCTCTTCATGGGCGAAATGTGTATTCGCATAATCCTTCAGATGAAGAAGCAGGCTCTGGGCAGTTCCGGAAATATCCTCGGTTGTTTTAACAAGGGAAAGAGCATCATTTATCATCTGGAATAATTTGCGGTGTTCCTCATCAATTTGTGGAATATGAATCAAACAATCTTCTGTAAATTCGTACATGGTATACATCTCCTTACATTGTATCAATGATTTATGCTACGACGTATTATAAACCCTCAGAAGATAAGCCACAATAAAAAAAGAAAAATTTATAAAAATTTCACTGATAAACCAACTCCGGATGCTCAGGCAAATGGTTCATCTCATGGGTCATGCATCCGGCAGTGTCCGTGCACTGGCACTATCGGAAAGGTCATAAAGGAATATTTCTGGAAGTAATCAGCTTGCAGATAGGATTTCCCCTGGAAGAGAATTTCTCTTCGTATTCGGTCATGATATTGCCTTCGTTCATGGCAGTATCATGGTGTAAATCCCTTGTAAATGCGTCCAGATTCCAGCCTGCAGCATCGATTTCTTCTAAGGAGAAGTCAAAAAGTCCTACGTTATCGGTCTTAAACTCAATCTGTCCGTCACCTTTTAAGACTTTGTCATAGCGCTCTAAGAACTGGCGGGAGGTCAGTCTTCTTTTGGCATGGCGGTCCTTTGGCCATGGGTCGGAGAAATTAAGATAAATGCGGTCTAACTCGCCTTTTTCGAAAAAGTCCGGCAGAAGTGCCGCATCTTCACACAGAAGGCGTAAGTTTGGCAGTGGATTTTCTTCCAATTTCTGGAGTCCGCGGTACAATACGCTTTCGTAACGTTCCATGCCAAGATAGTTGATATCCGGATTCCGGGCAGCTAAGTCCATGATAAAGCGTCCTTTGCCCATGCCGATTTCAATGCGGATCGGGTGGTCATTTCCAAATATTTCATTCCAGTGTCCTTTATGGGAAGCGGCATCCTTGATACAGAGGTCACTGGCTTCTACAGCCGGCGCAGCCGCCGGGATATTGCGAAGTCTCATAATATGAAATCCTTTCTACTTATATATATCTTTCGAAAACAATTTATCATATTTATGGTTTAAAAGAAAGAGAATTGTGAATATTAATGGAAAGGTATTGCACCATGGAAATGGATTGATATATACTTAAAGGTAAGAATGATTTAGGAGCAGCAGAAAATGAAAAAGAAAAAGAGAATATTAAGTTTCGGACTGGCAGTGTGCTGTTTTGTCGGCTTATTGGGTATAAACACACAAAAGGTAAAGGCGGCAGAGTACTGGCCCCAGGACCCGGAAACCGAATCACCCAATGCGATTGTGATGGAAGAGAGCACAGGAACGGTTCTTTATGATAAGAATTCCACGGAGCAGCATTGTCCGGCAAGTATCACGAAGATTATGACCACGCTTCTGGCACTGGAAAACTGTTCGCTGGATGAGACAGTAACATTTTCCAAAGAGGCGGTTTATAACACCCATGGTTCCGGAATCTCCAGGGATGTGGGAGAGCAGATGACCATGGAGGAATGCCTTTATGCAGTCATGCTGGAGTCTGCCAATGAATGTGCCTATGCGGTAGCGGAGCATGTAGGCGGAACCGTTGAGAATTTCGTTCAGATGATGAATGACAAAGCGGCAGAGTTAGGTTGTGTGAATACACATTTTAACAATCCACACGGACTATCTGAGGGAGAGGATGCAACCCTTCACTACACCTGCTGTTATGATATGGCACTGATTGCAAAGGCGGCTTACCAGAATGAGACTTTCCGTGCGATTACAGCAACAAAGACCTATCAGATTCCACCAACCAACAAGCATGATGAGATCACCTATCTGCAGAATCATAATGAAATGATTCATGCCTTTAAAACCAGAGGACAGTATCTATATGAATACTGTGTAGGTGGTAAGACCGGATACACCACAGCGGCAAACAGTACGCTGGTTACCTTTGCAGAAAAGGACGATATGACACTTATCTGTGTCATTATGAATGCCCAGTCGCCAGCGCAGTGGACAGACAGTATTGCATTGTATAATTATTATTTTGAGAACTTTTCGCTATATAATGTAGCACAGAATGAGACAAGGCTTGAAAATGGAGAAATGGATACAGGAATGCTCAATACCAATTCCTCCTTTGTAAAAATAGACCCGGCGGGAAATATTGTTCTGCCAAAGAGTGCAGAATTCAGCGAAGCTGCGCCGGCAGTAAGCTATGATAATACTTCGGATGATGTGTTGGCAAATATCAGGTATACATTTGCAGGACATGATGTAGGCGGTGCGGATATTGTTTCCACCGGAGTAAAAGCAGATACGTTCTCTTTTGATAATGTAAAAGCAGAAGAGATTTCTACGGAAGCAGGAACCAGGACCACTACGAAGCATAAGTTCCAGATAAACATCTGGAAAGTGTTATTGGGAATTCTTGGTGTCGCAGCTCTTGTGGTCATAGCATTTCTGATTCGGAGATTTGCGGATAATTTCTATATTATCAGACACAAATATTTCTCAAAGAGCAGACCGGATAAACGTTATAAAACCATAAAAAGAAACTATCGCAGCAAAAGGAGACGGCGCAGAAGAAGAAAATAGTCTTGAAAATTGCAATAGAACAACTGAAAAAGACAAGAATAAAAAGAAACGACAATATTTAAATTTAAATATTGTCGTTTTACGTTATCTTGGACATTAAAGTTAGGACGAGTTATATTCTGATAATTTGTGGATAAATCCATTATTATTCTGTTATCGTAGCAGAGTTATCCACACTATTTGGATAATTATCATCAATTTGTGGATAACAGAGTCTGGAGGTAGGAAAGGATACGGCTGCGCTCCCTGGTGTAGATAATGATACCATTATAAGCCTTTACCATAGTATCATAATGTCCCTTTAAGCTGATGGAAGAACTTAAAGTATACATCAGATAATCGGCAAGCTCGGTTGGTACTTCAATCAGTACCGGTTCGGATTCCTCCAGACTTTTTAAAGAAGCTTCACTGGATTGCAGCAGGCGGCTGATTTCTTTGTCCTGCTCAAATTGCTCGGATGTTTTATTTACAATAAAGTAACCTCTCTCATCCCGGGGCATATCCATTGCCTTGATGGCACGCTGCACCTGTTTGGTCAGTGCATCGGAAGCGGGGTACAGGGACTGGAAATATCCCATAAAATCTGAAGCCTGACGGAAATGTTCATTGCAGCCCTTTTCCAATACTTCTGTGACCAGAATACGTTTGATAATCTTCTGGCAGGTTTCCCGGGAAGGGTTTTTTCGGGTAGTATTTTCTGTTTCCATAGATACCTCATTTATTAAAAACAAGCGTATATTCAAATAGACATATACGACATTAAATATTGTTCCAAATAAATTATACGACAAGAAAACAACTTTTACAACGACAAACTGAAAAATATAAGACAAATTGCAACAGAAATTGACAAGCGGCAAAAATTAACTTATACTAGAAGAAAAATGCGAAGGAGCGATATCTATGAATGCGAAGCAGAAAGAGCAGACCATTGAAGAGATAAAGAAGCTTTTAGAAGAAAATAATGGCATTGTGAAAGCCGAAAAATTATATCCTTTGGGATTGACCTATAAAAGTATTCAGGGACTGGTGAAAGCCGGCATACTTGACCATGTAAAGAGTGGATATTATTCCATGGGGTATGAAGAGAAGCCGCAGGAAGAAATTATTCTGGGACTGTTTCCGGATGGAATCTTATGTATGGACAGCGCCCTTTACTATTACGGTTATATTGAGAAGCGTCCTTATGAATGGAGTATTGCCATCAGCAAGAATACTTCGAAGTCAAGGTTCCGCATGGAATACCCGGTGGTGAAACCATATTATACAGAGCCGGAAGTCATGGAGCTTGGTGTAACGGTCATTCCTTTTGCCGGTGGCGAGATGAAGATTTATGAAAAAGAGCGTCTTATCTGTGACTGCCTCAAGTACGAGGAACGTCTGGAGCGGGAGGATTTAAAGAAGGCGCTGCTGGCATTTATCAATGAGCCAAAGAAAGATATTGCAAAATTAATGGAATATGCCAGAGCCCGCAAGGTTGTGGCAAAGATTCAGAGCAGAATTGGAGTGTGGCTGTAGTGGCAGAGTGCATACTGAGAGAATCATTGATCCGGCAGAGAAGTGAGGACTTGCAAATCCCTTTTGTGGACCTGCTTCCTTCTGCAGTAACCGAGTATTTTCTATATCAGATAAGTAAATCAACATTTGCAGAGAAGCTTTATCTTAGAAATGGCAGCAGCCTCGGTGTGGAGAATTATCGCCGGAAGAGAGTCTTTTCCCTTTCCTATTATTATCAGGTGGTAAAGGATGAGCATTTAACGGAAATGCAGTTAGGGCAGCTCATGAAAGAGGTGTTAAGCCGGAAACCGGAGTATGTCTATCAGATAGAGAAAGAAAAGGCGGGCAGCTATCAGATAGAGGTGCTGGCAAAATCAAAGGAGCATGAAGTTCCCATTACCCTGCGTTTTCAGGAACTTCGGGACGAGCAGATGCAGCCTGCCCATGGAGAATTGCCATTTTTCTTACAGGAGAATACGGTAATCCAGTTTCTGCAATATCCTTATGAGCAGGTTGTGGCAGAGAATTTTGTGGAAATCTTAGAGAAAATGGAATTAATCAACGACCTGTCCTGCTATGAAGAAATTTATGGAATCTTAAAGAAAGAGGCGTTAGATGGCAGAAAGGTTGAGCAGCAGATTATTGAAGTTGGAACAAAGAGAGAGCTGTTCTTTGGAAAAGACCGGCTGGATACCGTCCTTCGCTATAAGGATTATACTTATATGAAGCGGAAATGGGCGGCATACTTAAAGCGGGAGCGAAAAAAAGAGCCAGACTGGGCGGAAGTGATGACTCTTTTGGAAGCCTTCTTTCCACCAGTCTGGCGTGCAATTATCAAAGATGAAATTTTTATCGGAGACTGGATGCCGGAGCTTTGCCGTTTCCTGTAGATACTTAATGGCTATAGTCGCGGATCAGCGTCTTTAAGAAGCCAAGAAGTGACTTTGGCTTGCGGAAGTCAAAGCAAGGAACTTCTTCGCATTTGTAACCGAAATCACTGGCGATAGCAACAAGACCGGAAAGGGGATGCAGCGGAGTCTCATTTAACTCACTGCTCAAAAGCTCGATTTTAAAGCAGTCTTCATCTTCTAAATCGCAGGTGAGGATGAGGTCTACATTTGTAATATTGGAAAAATCTTTTTCTGAATCAAAGATGGCAGCCTTAATGCCATCTTTTTTTAATGCCTCCAATAGCTGGATGCAGAAGGTCTTTTTATCAATAATGGAATCCCCCACCAGCGATACCACGGGAATAAAAGAAGCAATATTGCCTGTTGCCGGAAGCTCCAGATTGCTGTCTTCATCAAAAAGCTCTCCCCGTTCGGAAAGCAGCTTTAAGGCATGATAATAATGGGTGCGGGTATTGATGTTAAAAAATTGTTCATTCAGTGGAACCGGACATATATTTGCCAGCTCGTTTTCCGGGATATAGCCGGCATTGCATTTTTCATGAAGCCGGTTAAAGGAATATTGGTGAAAGAGCATGGCTTTTCCCACCTGCGGAATGCAGCTTTTGGAGTAGACAGCGGAGAGAGTCTCCAGCTGGTCATTGGCGCGCTCAATTGCCCAGATAGGATGCTCCTGTGGCTGTGACAGCAGGTAAAGCCCCAGTGCCGGTTCTACAAAAGGTGTATCCACGGAAATGAAGAAGGCACGTTCCTCAGAGATCATAGAAAGTGCGCTGAAGATACCGGACAGCGGACCGGCATTTCCATAGATGTCTCCAATGGTTGTCACCGGAAGATTCAGATGCGCATAATCATTTTTCTGCTGGACAGAAAGGTAGATTTTCGGAAAATCCGGCTGAAATTTCCGGACCAGATATTCAATCAGGCAGCAGTCCCCAAAAGGGAGCAAAGCCTTGTCCGTTCCAATTCTTGTACTTTTTCCACCACATAATATAACCAGTGCATGACTCATAACATTTACCTCATGTAATATTTACCTTCTCAAAAGTTCTTCCATCATAACATAAATCAGTCTGACTGTAAAACAAACATATCATTTCTCATATGTACCCGTTCAATTTCATTACGGCGGTAGCTCTGAATCAGATAGTGATTTTTCCGGTCAAAGAACAGAGCAATCTTCTTCGTAAATATGGAAGTTTCCGGCGTATATTCAATGATGTGCAGGGATGCACGGTATTGTTTCTTTATTTTCCAGATGTCCATAAGACCGATTCCGCTGCCGCCACTGTCCTTGTGGGTGGTGTGCCGGGTCTGACCAAAGTCCTCAAAAAGCTGCACATCAAAGGCATTCCCACTGTCAGAAATCTCCAGGGTGGAAGTATCTTCGTCATGACAAAGGCGGACAGAAAGACTGCGCACCTCATTATCACCAATGGCAATCATGGCATTTTCCAGCAAATCCGCCAGAAGGTGGGAAAGGTCTTCCCCGGAAATGACATCTTCCGTCATTTTTACAATATTGCCTGTGATATGCAGGGAAAAGTTGATGTTCTGCGCCAGGGCGCGCTGCTGCATATAGGTAAAAAGCGCATCTAAAACACAGACCCCGGTCACCGGAAGAGCGTGTTCATCATGGCGGTAGGAGTTCAGCGTACCTTTCCGATCCTGTGCCATGGTCTTTAACTCATTGGAAAGCTGTTCGCCCTTCTTTCTGGTATCACCGTCTGTGATCCCATCCTCTAAATATTCGCAGACAGCAAGTTCCATTGCCGGAATCAGCTTGTTATCTTTATGAATAATCTTAGCCAGGGCATCATTATTTTCCTCTAATTTCCGGATGCGGTTATCTTTCTCAATGAGTTCATTTTGTAAAGCCTTAAGCTCCGCCTGCCGCAGCTTCTCCCGGTAGTCACGGGTAATCCGGAACCGCCACCAGCAATAAAGCAGAAGTCCAATCAGGAAAAGGGCGATGAGGAGAAAGAGGAACTGCATGTCAGGAATGGAATCATAAAAGCTGATTATGGTAACAATGAGCAGAATAAAACAGCTTAAGATAAAACCTGTGGCAGAAGAGCCGATTTGATAGAGAAATGGCATGCCACGGCGGAGCCTTTTGATTTTGAAAAGAAGGAATATTAAGAGCAATTCAAGAAGTCCACCTGAAATTTGAATCAGAGCATATGGCAGGTTGTAATTTCCATAAAAGAAGGGTAATAGTGCGAATCCTATAAGAACACCTGAAATTGCAAGAAAAATGAAATTTACACTAAGAGAAATGGTAAAGGATAGCAGACTTAATGTAAGCTGTATCTTAGTTACCAAAGTAAGTATAAAAGCATTTAAAAGGACAAAGACAGGGATTGCAAATAGAGGCAGACATGCATTGATAAAATTAAATAGGAAAGCTTCACCAATGAATATAAAAGAAAGAAGAATAGCATATTTCTTTTGCGAAAGTTTAAAATTTAATAATTTAAAATATAAATAGTAGCAACATAAAAGGTCAAAGAACCAACGAATTATATTTTGAATCATACAATACCTCATATAAATGTATTAAAAATCATATAAAAACCAACCCGATTTTAAACCTAAGAAATGTTCCGAATTTTTCTATAATCTCCTTACATTTTTGAAAAGGAGGAATAGAAATGGATTGGTTATTAGATTTTATCAAGCAGTTTATCAAACATTAACGTCCATCCGTAATCTTTTCCGCGTAAAAGTAAATGAACTCCTTAATGGTAGGCATTCCGCGGTCAGGATTAATGTGGGCGGTGTAGCAGTTAAGAAGAGTTTCGGTGTCATTGGAATTCCATGCGCGGTTAATGGCATTCTGCATGGCACGTTCCACACTGGAATTACTCTTCTTATACTTGTTACCAAGAATCTGGGAAATGTTTGTGGTCGGTCCATCAATTGTTATCATAATGGCATCGGTCAGATATTTGTAACCAACAACCTTTGGACTGATACCAATGAGCTCCAGTTCCCGGTGGATTCTGCGGATAAGTCCCTGCTCTAAATCTTTTTGATTATCTTTCATATAAGAAGTATTGGATGTGGATTCTGTCATTTCAATCATAGGGAGAAGCTGTTCGAGAAAATCAACAGCAGATTCCGGAGAATACGAATCTTCATATTTGCCGATAATGAAATCAGCACCAAGTCTTCGGGCGGATTCCAGTGTGATTTTGCTGGAGTTGTAAGTGGTAACAAGAATATAAGGCTTTTTCTCTAAGCCCAGTTTATTTAAGTCAGAAAGGAAAAACAGTCCGTTTCCACCGCCATGATGCAATTCCAGATCAAGAATAACAGCGTCAGGAAGCGTATTCTGTACATATTGAATGCCAACATAAGAATTATTGGTGACGCCGGCTAAATCCATATTATCTTTGGACGCAATATAGTTTGAAATACGATTGCAGGTGTCCATATCATCTTCGATCAATAAAATGTGGAGCGTTTTTTCCATGTATAAGTCCTCCTGATTTACTCATATATCGTTTCAATAAAATAACATTTCACAAGGCATCTTTAAAATTAAGCTTATTATATCTCAAAAACCCCTTTGAAACAACAAAAAACAATACAAACCAACGAAAACCAACAACAAAAGCATAAAGTTTGTGTTGGAAAAAAGTGGTAAACTACCCAGTAAGGAGTATCGATAAAAAATTTGAGTTGTGTAAAGTTATCATATAGATTCGGGTGGCTGCTTTCAAAGCGGTCACCCGAAAGTCGTTTCTGGCGGGAAAAATCCCTTGTCTTTTCCCCTTTCAAGCCGTACTATAGAAATAGGTATATCAATTAGAAAATCAGCCATTATTCAAAGAGTATGAAACCATAATAACAGGCCAGGTGAACCATGACATATATAAAAGACGAATTATGTAAATTGGCATCCTCTGATATGTATCCCCTTCATATGCCGGGACATAAGCGGAGACTGGATTGTGACATCAATCCTTATACATATGATATTACAGAAATAGATGGATTTGATAATCTGCATGCCGCAGAAGGAATTATAAAGGAAGCCGAGGAGCGGGCAGCCGCATTATGGGGCGCAAAGAGTTCTTTCTTTCTGGTAAATGGAAGTACCTGCGGTATTTTAGCAGCACTCAGTGCCGCATTACCGAAAAAGGGACATCTTCTGATGGCACGAAACAGCCATAAGGCAGCATATCATGCAGCATATTTAAGAGAGTTACAGGTGACATATCTCTATCCGGTATTTACAGAATTCGGGATACAGGGTGGAATACTGCCGGAGCAGGTGGAAGCTGCATTAGAAGCGGATGAAAGTATTGAGGCTGTGTTTCTTACATCACCAACCTATGATGGAATCGTATCAGATATAGAAAAAATAGCAGAAATTGCCCATCAGCATGGGATTCCGCTGATTGTGGACGAAGCTCATGGTGCGCATCTTGGCTTTCATCCGTATTTCCCAAAATCAGCTATTACACTGGGAGCAGATGTGGTAATCCAGAGCCTGCATAAGACGCTTCCGGCACCTACACAGACTGCAATTCTGCATTGGAATTCTTCTTATATAAATAAGGAACGGTTGGAGTGGTTCTTAAATATCTATGAAACCAGTTCTCCATCCTACTTATTCTTGACCAGTATAGATGAATGTGTGCGTCTGCTGACGGAAGAGAAAGAGAAGTATTTTGATGCATATGAGAAGCATATGAAAGACTTTTATGAAAAAGCATCCCATTTTTCTAATGTGGAAGTCATGGGAGAAGTGGATTTAAAAGAGACAGAAGGCTTTGCCAAAGACCCGTCGAAGCTGGTACTCCGTGCCACGAAAGCCGGACTTTCCGGGGAAGAGCTGTATCAGCTGCTCAGGGAGAAATACCATTTGCAGTTAGAAATGTGTCAGGGAGACTATGCGCTGGCAATGACCAGTATTTTTGACAGCGAGGAAGGTTTTGACCGGCTGTATGCGGCACTGGAAGAAATTGATAAAAAAGAAGCCGTAGCAAGAAGAACAATAACGCCGCAGTTTCTGACCGAAGCCTATGCAAAGCGGACGGTCCGCATATCCATTGCAGAAGCGCTGGATGCAAAGACAGCGGAAATGGGGATGAAGGAAAGTGTTGGCAAGACGGCAGGAGCATTTGTCTATCTTTATCCGCCGGGTATCCCGATGTTGGTGCCGGGAGAAGAGATTTCCAAAGAGGCGGTGGCAGTGATAAAAACCTGCCGGGAGAATGCATTTCGTATTCATGGCGTGACTGAGGACGGAAAGATAAAAGTTGTCATTTCCTGAAAATTATTTTATACTAGAAAACAGACGGCAAAACCGTAGAAACAGGAGATTTACACATGGGAAAGATTTTCTGCCTGATGGGCAAGAGCTCAACAGGAAAAGATACCATATATAAGATGCTGCGGGGTGAGAAAGCGTTGCAGCTTCAGACGATTGTACCATATACTACCCGGCCGATCCGTGCCGGCGAGGCGGAGGGCGTAGAGTATCATTTTATTGATGAACAAAGGCTTTTGAAGCTCGAAAAAGAAGGAAAAGTCATAGAGCAGCGCGCATATGATACTATATACGGAATCTGGCGCTATGCCACAATTGCAGACGGGCAGGTCAATCTGTCGGAGCACAGTTATCTTCTAATTGGCACCCTTGCCGTGTATACACAGCTTTGTGCCTATTATGGAAAAGACGCAATCGTACCGATATATATAGAAGTAGAAGATGGTTTACGCCTGCAGCGGGCATTGGACCGGGAGCGGATGCAGGATAAGCCAAAGTATACAGAGCTTTGCAGGAGATTTCTTGCAGATGATGCGGATTTTGCAGAAGAAGCATTGGAAAAGGCAGGAATTACCAGACATTTTGAGAATGATAATCTGCAAAAGACAGTAGAGGAAATTGCAGCTTTTGTGCTATCATATAATGGATAGGTGATAAAATGGAGATTAGAGTAAACGGCACTGCACCGGTGAATCAGACCACCGGAACCACGCCGGTAGACACCGGAGACGGCAGCTTTAAATTTACATTGACCAGTGCAATCGAAGAGCAGGAGCTTCAGCAGCGGTTGAACAGCCTCTTAGATGACATTACCAAGCAGGGTAATCTTATTGCACAGCATATGGACATCCGGGACATGAAGAAATACCGCGGACTGGTGAAGGATTTCTTAAATGAAGTCGTAACCCGTTCCCATAAATTTTCCAGAGAGAACTTTCTCGACCGGAAAGGCCGTCATCGTGTCTATGGAATCGTCAAGTTGGTGGATAAGAACTTAGACGAACTGGCAGAAGAGCTGGTGAAGGATGAGTCGGACCACATTACCATATTGGATAAAATCGGGGAAATTGCAGGCTTATTGCTGGATATTTTCACGTAAAAACAGGGCAGCCTAAGACAGCAGGAAGCTTCAGGAGAAAGGAGCGCACATGGCAGGATTTGCAGAAATCATTGGACATGAACAGATTATAGAGCATTTACAGAATGCAATAAAAATGGATAAAATATCCCATGCATATATATTGAACGGACCGGACAAATCCGGCAAGAAAATGCTGGCGGAGGCATTTGCCCAGACCCTGCAGTGTGAGAAGCACGGCATTGAGCCCTGCATGGAGTGCCATTCCTGTAAGCAGGCAGTGAACCACAACCAGCCGGACATCATTTATGTCACACATGAGAAGCCGAATACGCTTTCCGTTGCAGATATCCGCAGCCAGCTTGTAAATGATGTAGATGTGAAGCCATACAGCAGCAGATATAAGATTTATATTGTAGATGAAGCAGAGAAAATGAACCAGCAGGCGCAGAATGCACTGTTAAAAACCATCGAAGAGCCGCCGGCATATGCGGTTATCATTCTGCTGACTACCAATGCAGATGCATTTTTACCGACGATTCTTTCCCGGTGTGTGGTATTGAACCTTAAGGTAGTTTCTGATGATAAAATCAAAAAATATCTGATGGAGCACTGTAAAGTGCCGGATTATCAGGCAGATGTGTGTGTGGCATTTGCCCAGGGAAATGTGGGAAAGGCAATGGCACTGGCATCTTCGGATGATTTCCAGGAGCTGAAAGCTGCAGCTGTGCAGTTATTAAAGCGAATCCATGAGATTGAGCTTTATGAATTTAAGGAAGCCATCAAACAGATTAACGAATATAAAATGGAAATCAACGATTATCTTGATATCATGATGATCTGGTTTCGGGACATTTTATTATATAAAGCAACAACAGATGTAAATGGACTGATATTTAAGGATGAAGTCTATGACATAAAGAAGCAGGCAAGCAAGAGTTCCTACAGTGGAATTGAAGCAATATTAGAAGCGTTGGAAAAGGCAAAGGTGCGCCTTACGGCAAATGTCAACTTTGACCTTGTGATGGAATTGTTGCTGCTGACAATAAAGGAGAATTAGAATGACAAAAGTAGTTGGAGTCAGATTCCGCAGAGCCGGAAAGATATATTATTTTGACCCGGGTAAAGCAAAGATGGCGGCAGGCAGCCATGTTATCGTGGAGACTGCCCGTGGCATAGAGTACGGAACTGTGCTGATTGCCCCGAAAGAGGTAGACGATAAAGCAGTGGTTCAGCCATTGAAGCCGGTCATCCGCGTGGCAACACCGGAGGACGATAAGACTGAGCAGAGAAATAAAGAGAAAGAAAAAGAAGCATACAAAATCTGTTTTGAGAAAATTGCAAAGCATAAGCTTGAAATGAAGCTGGTAGAAGCAGAGTATACCTTTGATAACAATAAGCTTCTGTTTTACTTTACCGCAGACGGACGAATTGATTTCCGTGAACTGGTAAAGGATCTGGCAGCAGTATTCCGTACCAGAATTGAGCTGCGCCAGATTGGAGTGAGAGACGAGACCAAGATTTTAGGCGGAATTGGAATCTGCGGAAGAGAATTATGCTGTAAATCCTATCTGGCTGATTTTGCTCCGGTATCCATTAAGATGGCAAAGGAGCAGAACCTGTCCTTAAATCCGACTAAGATTTCCGGTGTATGTGGCAGACTGATGTGCTGTCTGAAAAATGAGGCTGAAACATACGAATATTTAAACAGCCGTCTTCCGAATGTGGGTGATACCGTTATCACAATTGATGGATGTAAAGGTGAAGTACAGAGCATTAACGTATTGCGTCAGCTGGTGAAGGTCTTAATCGAAGTAAATGATGAGAAAGAACTTCGGGAATATAAGGTAAAAGAGCTGAAGTTCAAGCCAAGAAGACGCAGAGACAATATCAAACTTTCTCCGGAAGAGATGAAAGAGCTGGAAGCCTTAGAGGATAAGGGAGGAAAGTCTAAGATTAATGACGTCAAGTAATGAGATTCAATTAAAACCGGATGAGCGTGTGGACGAGCTGAATCGCAAGGGTTATCGTATCATTCAGGATACGAAGCAGTTCTGCTTTGGAATGGATGCGGTACTCTTAAGTGCTTTTGTAAAGGTAAAACCGAAACAGAGAGTGTTAGACCTTGGAACCGGAACGGGAGTGATTCCCATCCTATTAGAGGCGAAGACTCCCGGAGAGCATTTTACCGGGCTTGAGATTCAGCCGGACAGTGCCGACATGGCAAGACGAAGTGTTGCGTTAAATGGATTGACGGATAAAATCGATATCGTAACAGGAGATATAAAAGATGCCTCGAAGATCTTTGGGGCATCTTCTTTTGATATTATAACCACAAATCCGCCTTATATGATAGGACAGCACGGTCTTACGAATCCGGAGGAAGCAAAGGCAATTGCCCGTCATGAAATATTGTGCAATCTTACGGATATTATGAGGGAGAGTGCGAGAATACTAAAGCCGGGGGGACATTTTTTTATGGTACACCGTCCGTTTCGTCTGACGGAAATCATCTGTTGTATGCATGAGCATCGCATCGAGCCAAAGCGGATGCGGCTGGTATATCCATATGCAGACCGGGAGCCGAACATGGTACTTATCGAAGGCTGCAGAGGCGGGCGTTCCCGTATGACGGTGGAGAAGCCGCTGATTGTATACAAGGAACCGAATGTATACACCGATGAAATATATGAGATTTATGATTTGTAATGAAAGAAAGGAAAGACATATGTTTAATGAGATAACAATTGGACCGTTGACACTTCATATGTATGGACTGATGATTGGACTTGGATTCTTAGCCGCATATGCGATGTGTTATTACCGTGGAAAAAAGATGAAAATGGAAAAAAGCGGAGATATCCTTTATGGAATCTTCTGGTGTGCCATCATCGGCGGACTGGTGGGAACCAGATTGCTTTATTATATTGTAGAGATTCCGGAGATTATCAAAGACCCATCCATTCTCTGGGACTTTAAAAACGGTTATGTAGTATATGGAGGAATTATTGGAGGAATCTTAGTATCCTGGCTTTACTGCAGGATAAAGAAGGTATCTTTCATCGAATACTTTGACCTTGTTATGCCGGCAGTAGCACTGGCACAGGGCTTTGGAAGAATCGGATGCTTCTTTGCAGGCTGTTGTTACGGAAAAGCAACGGACAGCTGGTTTGGAATCACCTTTACCCATTCCGACTATGCTCCAAATGGAGTCAAGCTGATACCGACACAGCTTATTTCATCTGCAGGAGACTTCATGATTTGCCTGATGCTGCTTGCTTATGCAAAGCGTAAGCCGAAAAAAGGCAGAGTGGCATCCTTATATTTAATGTTCTATGGAATCGGAAGATTTGGTGTGGAATTTTTAAGAAGTGATTACCGCGGAAGCGTGGGATTCCTTTCTACTTCCCAGTTTATTTCCATTGGTATTGTGGCAGCAGGCATCATACTCTATCAGATGTTGCCGCGCATTTATGAAAATGCGAAGAAAGCGGAGTAAGAAGATATATAATACCACTTAAATAAAAGAGGATAGATTATGGCAGGAAAACTGTATCTGTGTGCAACACCCATTGGAAATTTAGAGGACATCACATTCCGGGTATTGCGTACCTTAAAGGAAGTAGATTTAATAGCGGCAGAGGATACGAGAAATTCCATTAAGCTCTTAAATCATTTTGAGATTAAGACACCGATGACCAGCTATCATGAATATAACAAAATTGAAAAGGCATACAAGCTTGTAGAGAAATTGCAGGAAGGCAAAAATATTGCCCTGATAACAGACGCCGGAACACCGGGTATTTCTGACCCGGGAGAAGAACTGGTCCGTATCTGTTATGAAAATGGCATCGAAGTAACATCCCTTCCGGGACCGGCAGCCTGCATTACTGCATTGACCATGTCTGGACTTCCCACCAGACGATTTGCCTTTGAGGCATTTCTTCCAAGAGATAAAAAAGAGCGTGCCAGAGTCTTAGAGGAACTGGCTCAGGAGAGCCGAACCATGATAGTATACGAAGCTCCACACCACCTTCTCAAGACCTTAAAGGAGCTTTATGAAGTTCTTGGAAACCGTGAATTAACGGTTTGCAAGGAGCTGACCAAGCGATATGAGAATGCGACAAAAACGACATTTGAAGATGCCATAAAGATTTATGAGGACAACGAACCAAAAGGAGAATACGTTTTAATCATTTCGGGAAAGACATTTAAGACAAAGGAACGGGAAGCCAGAGAAGCCTGGGAGAGCCTTTCCGTCGAGGAACATATGGCACATTATGAGGCTTCCGGCATGGAACGAAAGGAAGCCATGAAGCAGGTGGCAAAGGACCGCGGCATCAGTAAGCGGGATGTCTATCAGGCATTGTTAAAAGAATAGGAAGAATAACAGGAAACCAATATAAGGGACAATGGACAGAGAGCAGCCATTGTCCCATTTTTGTGTAATATGAAAATAATCCACTTTTTTAAAAAGCTTTCGACTATTTTTTATAAAAAGTCAATGATACGATAAATAATATCAACCAGATAATGGAGAAAGTGTCGAGAAAAGGGTGACTTTAAAAGGGAAGAAAAGGAGGATTATGTATGCACAAAAGAGATCAGAAAGAAAAAAAGGAACTGCCTTTTTACAAGACGATTGCGATGAAACTGATTTTGGGATTTCTGGTTCCGGTAGCCGGAATCGTTATACTGGGGCTGGTTTCCTATAACAAATCTTCATACGCAATTGTAAGCAAGTATAAAGAATCGGTCGAGCAGACCATAAATATGATGCAGCAGTGCATCGGGCTTGCAGTATCTAGTGAGGAAGATGAATTCAAGCGGTATCTTACGGATACAGAGATGCAGAAATACATTTCCGGAATGTATACAGATTCAGAGGAAAAGAGCCAGAAGAAAAAGGTTACAGATGAAGTAAATACAAAGACAGTGGTAGACGAGAAAGTCAGTGGAATTGTTTTTCTGGCAGAGGGTGGAAAAAGTATTTCAGATAATACAAATCCGGTAAACAGTGCCGGATATTCGGAATATGTAGAAACACAACAGGGACAGAAAATGGCAGCAGATTCCACTGACTGGCTGATATTCGGGCAGGATAAAGAAGCGGATGAAGTACTTGGATTAGATAGCAGTACCTATAGCATCCGTCTTGTAAAAAATTATAATGCACAAAAGGGTGCAATTCTTATTAATATGGACGCTTCCTATCTGCGGAAAGTCATGGAATCCTTAAATCCGGGAACCGGCGGTTATACGGTGCTGGTGACCAGTGACGGACAGGAATTTTATGGACAGGAAGACAATATTCCGGATAGTACCATGATATATGACACCGGATTTTATAAGGAGGCACTTTCTACAGAGGATGAGACATTTAGTACAATGACAGAGATAAATGGAAAGAAGTATCTTTTCCTAAGCAGCCGGATTCCGGAAAAAGATGCACTTTTATGTGCCTTGGTGCCGGAAGAGAATATTATGGCAGAAGCAGCACAGATCCGGACATTGACGGTAATTCTTTCCATCTGTTTTGCCGTTGTTGCACTTATACTTGGCGTAATGATTGCGCAGAATATGTCCGGAACGATACATTATATTCTCCGCAAACTGCGTAAAGTAGCAGACGGAGACCTGACGATACATCTGACTACGAGAAAACAGGATGAATTCGGGCTTTTGTGTGAAGGAATCAATCATACCGTAGAACATGTAAAGGAACTGATTGTCCATGTCAATGAAGTGAGTAACCAGTTAAATGAAGCAGCAGGTTATGTCAATGAAGCGTCCGGCACTTTCTTAAAGACCTCTCAGAACATACAGGAGGCAGTGGAATGTATAGAAACAGGAGTAAATAAACTTGACAATGGAGCAGAAAACTGTCTGACACAGATGGATGCATTATCTGGTAAAATAGCAGATGTAAGTCTGCATGCACAGGAAATAAGTAATCTTACATCTTCTGCAGGAACAACGATTGAATCTGGCATACAATCGGTACAGGGACTGACCAGCAGTGCGGAATCTACGGTAGAGATAACCCGCAGCGTAATTGATGCAATTGAGGAATTGGAAGAACGTTCCAGAGCAATTAATGAGATTGTCGCAGCAATTAACCAGATTGCAGAGCAGACCAACCTGTTATCCCTGAATGCATTTATTGAAGCAGCCCGTGCCCAGGAGGCAGGAAAAGGATTTGCAGTAGTTGCAGAAGAAATCCGTAAATTATCGGATCAGTGTCTGGTATCAGCAGGACAGATATCGGATATTGTAGCAGAAATCGTGGAAAAGACCGGAGAAGTGGCAGAAATTGCACGAAAAGCAGAAGAAATAGTTTCTACACAAAGTGGTGCAGTAGAAGAGACGACGCAGTCCTTCCGGCAGATAGATACGCAGGTAGCCTCTTTGTTAATTGCATTGGATACAATCAGCAATAATGTATCGGAAATGGATAGCTCCCGTTCTGAGACATTAGAAGCAATAGAAGGCATTTCCGAAGTGTCCGGGGAAACGGCAGAATGTTCCGTTAAAGTATATGAGAGTGCAGATTCCCAGCTGGGTGCAGTAAAAGAATTAAAAGAAGCATCTGTAAATTTGAGAGAAAGAGCCAGCCGTTTAATCGAGACTTTGGGTAAATTTATCGTATAAAGAACAAAATTATATTAAAAAATTGCACTTTTTTGAAAGTTTGATGACTGTTTTTCAAAAAAAGTGAATGCTAGAATAGAATCATCAAATGAAGAGAGACATTTGAAAAAAGGAGGTATTATGATGAGGAAAAAAATTGTATCAGTGTTATTAACAACAGCAATGGTAACAGCAATGCTTGCAGGATGCGGCGGAAAAGATACTACAGCAAGTAGTGATGGTTCCGAGAAGAGCCCATCCGCAGAAGCAGGAAGTTCAAGCGGGGATGAAATTACATTGAAGGTATTCTCCAACCTGCCAGACCGTAAAAATGGTCAGGGACTGGTAGAACAGAAAATTATTGATGAGTACATGGAAGAGAATCCAAATGTAAAAATCGAAGTAGAAGCTTTGGATGAAGAAGCTTATAAGACAAAATTCAAAGCATACTCCATGGAAGGACTTCCGGATGTTGTAAGTATCTGGGGACAGCCGGCATTCTTAGACGAAGTGTTGGATGCAGGAGTACTTGCAGAATTAAATGAGTCAGATTATGATGATTATGGATTCGTATCCGGTTCCTTAGAAGGATTCAAGAAAGATGGAAAACTTTATGGACTTCCAAGAAATACAGATGTTGCCGGATTCTATTACAATCAGAAAATGTTTGAAGACAATGGCTGGGAAGTTCCAAAGACATATGATGAACTGTTGGAATTAGCAGGAACAATCAAGGATGCAGGCTATATTCCACTGGCAATGGATGGTGGAGATGGATGGCCAATGGCAGTTTATTTATCTGATTTACTTTACAAAGTAGCAGGAAGTGATTATTCCAGTATTGTAAGCAATGCAGTAGCAACTGGTGATTTTACAGATTCAAGCATTGTAAAAGCAACAGAACTACTGAAAGAAACAGCAGATGCAGGATTATTCCAGAATGGATATGATTCACAGGATTATGCAACTGCACAGAATCTTTTTATCAATGGTCAGGCTGCCATGTATTATATGGGAAGCTGGGATGCATCCATGGCATTGAATGAAGATATTGACGAAGATATCAGAACCAACATCCGTGTATTTACCATGCCGGTAGTAGACGGTGGAAAAGGAACTGCAACAGATATCGCAGCATGGAATGGTGGTGGATATGGAGTATCCGCATCTTCTGAACACAAAGATGAAGCAATCAAATTCTTAAATTATATGTATCAGCCGGATAAACTTTCCAAATATGGCTGGGAAAATGGTGTAGGAATGTCTGCACAGGATCAGTCAGCATATATGACAGGTGATGAAACAGAATTACAGATGCAGTTTGTAGATGCAGTAAATAATGCAACAAGTGTATCCGGAACCCCAATCAATGACTGTGGACCATCTGCATTTAAGACAGGCATTGAAAGTGAGATCCAGAGTGTTTCCAATGGAAGCATGAGCGTAGACGATTTCCTTTCTTCTATCGGAAAAGCCTGCCAGTAAACAAAATTAATTTCATAGCATTCTCCAAATTCTCTTAATTACATACCCTATCAGGAGCCGCAGATCAATCTGCGGTTCCTCTTTTTTTATGCATGCAGGAGAAAAAAACATATATAGGTATGTGAAAATATTACACCTTTTCTAAAGACTGGTATCTGTAAACCACATGGCCCGGTTGCTATAATTTTTATAAAGAAAAAACATAGGGAGGGAAAATATAGTGAAGAAACTTTACAGTAACAAGTGGGTTATTCTGAGTCTGGTACTTCCGGGGTTATTCTTATTTGTATTTGCAATATTAGCTCCAATCTGCCTCAGTGTATATTATGGATTTACCAACTACTCAGGAATGGGCTCTTATCAGTTTGTTGGGTGGGAGAATTACAAAAATCTGTTCCATGATGCAGCCTTTGGAACATCACTTCGGAACTCACTGCTTTTAGCAATCGGATTTATTTTTATCCAGCATCCGCTGGCAATGATCGTAGCAGCAGTCCTCGATAAGCTCGGAGGAAAAGGAGAGAACTTCTTCCGCTGCGTATACTTTATTCCAAATGTAATTTCCGTAGCAGTTATCGCATATCTGTGGAAATTCATTTACAATCCGGATTTTGGATTGCTGAATAACATTATCAAAGCCTTTGGCGGAAAAGGTGATATTAACTGGTTCAATTATGACACAGCAATATGGGCAGTCTTAATCGTCTTAATCTGGCATGGATTTGGATGGGGAATGTTAATTTACTACACCGGAATTAAAAATATTGATCCGGTATTGTATGAAGCAGCAGCAATTGACGGAGCGACACAGATACAGACCTTCTTTAAGATTACATTACCACAGATGAAGCCGGTTATTCAGGTAAATGTAACCATGGCTGTTATTTCTGCATTAAAGCAGATGGAGACGGTATATCTGTTAACCAATGGCGGTCCGGGAAATAGTACACAATTTGCAGCAAACTATCTGTATCAGCAGGCATTTAAAGCATACAAATATGGATATGGAAATGCAATCGGTGTGGTATTCATTATTATCTGTCTGTTAGTAACTGTAATTTTAAATAAGATTTTTGAAGAAAGAGAAGCAAAAATTAAAGTAAAGGAGGTCGCATAATTATGGAAATGATCGGAAGTAAGAAGAAGAAAAAGAAGCTGTCGAAACCAATCCTGTATGTTATACTTATTATAGTTGCGGTAATACAGATATTTCCATTAATCTGGCTGTTAGATTTTTCACTGGCGAGCAGTTCAGAAATGTTTACCAACGGACTTCTGGTAATGCCGAAGAAAATCCAGTGGGGCAATTACGTAAAAGCTTTTGTAGATGGTAATTTCCTCTGGTATCTGAAGAATAGTATTTTAATCAATGGATTAGCAGTGCTTCTTGTAATTGTAGTATCTATTATGTCGGCATTTGCATGCCGTAGAATGAAATGGAAATTAAGTACATTCGTAAAAACACTTTTATTAATGGGACTGATGATTCCGATTCATGCGACACTGCTTCCGAATTATAAGATTTACAGCCGCCTGGGAATGACAGATACCATCTGGGCATTGTTGATACCATATGTTGCATTTTCACTTCCACAGGGATTGTTCTTAATGACAAGCTTTATGGAATCCATTCCGGTAGAGTTAGAGGAAGCAGCAGTAATGGATGGTTGTGGAATATATCGTATTTTATTCCAGATTATTACACCAATGTTAAAATCCTCCATTGCAACTGTAGCAATCATGACGTTCTTAAATAACTGGAATGAATTTATGATGGCAAGTACCTATTTAAGCTCTGATAAATGGAAGACACTTCCATTCTCGGTTCTTGAATTTACCGGTGAGTATTCGTCAAATTACGCAGTACAGTTTGCAGTTATGGCATTGACAGCAGCTCCGGCAGTTATTGTATATATTATATTGAATAAACATATCACCAAGGGTGTTGCCATGGGTGCAGTAAAAGGATAAGAGAGGGTACATGAGGGATGCAGAAGATTAGAAAATGGATAAACGGTCTGAGTGTAAAAGCAAAATTAATTATTTATGCATATGCAATCTTTACGCCTGTACTGATTCTCATCTGCGGCATCCTGATGGTACATAATTATAAACAGGCATCCAGTGACCGGTTGGAAGGTAACCGTGCCAACGTGGAATCCTTAGCAGAGAATATAAGTCTGCTACAATCGGATGTAAAAGATTATACAACCTATATCTGTATTAACCAGGAGATAAGGGGATTATTATCGGAACGTGATTCTGCTCCTTATAATGCAGATGCAAGATTGTGGCAGAATAATGGACCAATGGAAGTGGTTCAGGATATGATTTCCATGCGTGGAGAGATTAAGACAATAGCTATCTATCCGGAAAATGGAATAAGACCTTATTTAAGGGGTATGGATGGAAGTGTAAATCTCTCCACAATGGAAGATATACGGCAGACACAGATTTATCAGGAAACGGTGGATACAAAGCTTGGAATGATATGGAAAAGCGTGGATGCAGACGATAGTGGACCGTATCTTGCTAATTTCTCAGATAAAGTAGTGCTCTGCAGGGAAATTTATGATCTGTCACATAAGAAAAGACTTGGATTTATTGTAATAGGTGTTGGAAAAAGTAAATTTGAAGAACTGATGACCAATATGGTGAAAGAAGGCGGAGAAGCCGTAATGGTCGTAGATCCACATACGGGGGAACTGGTAACCGTTGGAGATGTGGATGATAAATTAAAAAAATATCTGACGGCAGAAGAATTCCGTCAGCAGGATTACAGAGAGAGGGAAAAGGATTTCATCTGGGGAGATTATGAAGTCATTTGTACCCAGCTGAATAAAGAAGGAGCAATTACCTGCAAGATTATACCAAGACAGCAGGTGCAGGCTCAGATAAGAAGTGTCGTTTATATGCCACTGGCATTACTGTTTGGACTGTTGATTGGCATGTTTCCGTTTTTTATGATTATTTCAAATCTTGTAACCAATCCGTTGCGAAAAGTAAGCGAAGCCATTTTAAAATTCTCTGCCGGTGATTTTGAGCAGCAGGTAAAAGTAGAAACCAATGACGAAGTCGGACAGGTGGCGGAATGCTTTAATGCAATGGTCGGAGAGATTAAGAAGCTGATTGATGAGAATTATGTGATTACCTTATCGGAAAAAGAAAGTGAGCTGGCCGCACTGCAGGCACAGATAAATCCGCATTTCCTGTATAATACGCTGGATTCTTTGTACTGGCAGGCAACAGAGGCAGGTAATGATGAAATTGCAGAGAGTATCTTATCACTGTCGTCATTGTTTCGGCTGACTTTAAACCAGGGACGCAGCATAATTACGGTAGAAAAAGAATTCGAACTGGTCCGGGAGTACTTAAAGATACAGAAAATGCGTTTCCCAAGAAAGCTGAATTACGAATTACATATTGCAGATGAAATTAAAGATGCAAAGATTCCCAAACTGATTATTCAGCCATTTGTGGAAAATGCAATTGTACATGGTTTTGAAAATGTCAGCAAACCGTGTAAACTTACCATAACAGGAACGCGTACCGGAGACCGTATTCATTTTGAAATAAAAGATACAGGAGTAGGAATGAAGCAGGAACAGATAGATGCTTTATGGGAAAATGAACCGGTCAATTATTCCAAACAGAGAATTGGAAGATATGCAATAAAAAATATCAGGGAAAGACTTCAGTTGAAGTATCATGAGCAATATATTCTGAAAATAGAAAGCACAGTTGGAGAAGGGACAACTGTAATACTTGAGATTCCATTTGAGGAGGGAGATTAATGGGGATTAAATTACTGATCGCAGATGATGAAGATGTTATATGTAAAGGTGTTGCGAAATATCTAAGACTTCATACAGACCGTTTCAGTAAAATTTATGAAGCAGAAAATGGAGAAGAAGCCTTAGATGTTATTTATCAAAAACAGCCAGACATGATGATACTGGATGTGCAGATGCCAATTAAGTCGGGATTGGATGTGATGCGGGAAGCAGCTAAAGCCGGGATAAGACCGATTACGGTCATTCTAAGTGGTTATGATGAATTTACTTATGCTCAGAAAGCAATCAAATTCGGAGCCAAAGAGTACCTTTTAAAGCCGGTCCGTGCAGCAGATATTCTTACATTGCTGAATAATCTGGCAGATGAATATATTGGAAAAGAAGAGACTGTGAAAGAACAGTCTGAGGCAGCCGCCGATAAAGAAAAAGAGAATCCACTAGTGAGTGAAGCCAAAGAATATATGAAAGAAAATTACGCAAGCAGTCTTACGTTGGCAGATGTGGCGGAATATCTGCAGATATCCACAGGCTATCTTTCTACGTTGATGAATCAGAATTTGAAATGTGGATTTACCGATTATCTGAATCAGATCCGTGTGGAAAGAGCGTGCTGTTATCTGGAGCAGAATTTCCTTAAAAATTATGAGATTGCTTATAAAGTGGGGTTTAATGACGAAAAATATTTCTCCAAAGTATTTAAGAAAATCAAAGGAATGTCACCGAAGGAATATCGGATAAAAGAGCGGTAAAGGAGGAAGTTTATGGAACTGACTTATTATACAACTACATATAAAGGCAATAAAAAAGAAACAAAAGAAGAGCATCATGTATTTGTAGATGATAGAGGAGAGGAGAATCAACTAATTAATCTGTATCCGCAGATTACCATGCAGAAAATAGAGGGATTTGGTGGAGCAGTTACGGATTCAGCTGGATATGTCTATTCCCTGTTAGATGACAGCCAGAAGAAAAAGCTGGTAGAGACTTATTTTGGAAAAAATGACATGAAATACAATCTAGTGCGGATTCCAATTGACAGCTGTGATTTTTCAATTGAGCATTATGAAGCAGATTCTGATGAAGAAGATAAAGATTTTGCAGAATTTTCTTTTGCACGGGTTGAAAAATATATTCTTCCATTATTAGATGCAGCAGAAGCATCCTATGGTGCAAAACTTGATATTATGTTATCTCCATGGAGCCCGCCAGCATATATGAAGACTAATGGAGAGAGAAATCACGGTGGAAAATTAAAAGAAGCTTATAAAAGACGGTGGGCAGAATATCTGTGTCGTTATATAGAAGAGTACAGAAACCGTGGCTATCATGTGACGAAAATGACGATGCAGAATGAGCCAAAGGCAGTGCAGCCATGGGATTCCTGCATTTATACCGCACAGGAAGAACGGGATTTTATAAAAGATTATCTTCATCCTGCACTGGTAGAACATCATCTTGATGATATAGAACTTTATATCTGGGATCATAATAAAGAGCGTGCGCTGGAATGGGCAGAGACAATCTTTACCGGAGAGACAGCTGATATGGTGGCAGGTCTGGCATTCCACTGGTACAGTGGAGATCATTTCGAAGCATTGCAGATGATAAAGAAACGTTTTCCGGATAAAAAGCTGCTCTTATCCGAGGCATGTATTGAATACAGTAAATTTGCTGCGAACGATTATCTTAAGAATGCACAGAAATATGCACATGATATGATAGGTAATTTAAACAATGGAATGCAGACATTTTTAGACTGGAATCTGCTTCTGGATGAGCAGGGTGGTCCGAATCATGTGGGAAATTTCTGTGATGCACCGTTTCTCTTTGATACAAAGAAAAAAGTGGTGATGGAAAGTAATATTGCAGGATACATCTGGCATTTCAGTCATTTTATCGAGCCGGGAGCAATCCGGATTGGAATGACACGTTATACAGACGAACTGGAAGTAACAGCATTTCAGAAAGAGGATAAAATCAGTTTTGTAGTATTGAACCGTACAGAGAAGAAGATTCCTTTCTTTTTGAGACTGGATAATACCTGTGTCAGTCTTGAATCAGAGCCGGAATCCATTGCAACAGGTGTAATTGTACAATAGCTCACCAATAGTATTCTAAGTATTTTTGGATAATATCAAAAGGTGCAGGACCGATGGACAACACTGCCTGGTGAAACTGTTTATCGGAATAGGAATCCCCGAAGGTTTCTTTGGCGTAGTCCTTTAGCTGAAGGAATTCCAGGCAGCCAATATAATATTTGAGATAATGAGCCGGCTCCGCTACGATATAGTCGTAGATTTCGGAGACGGCTTCCTTATTGTCGATGCCATAATCACTTAAGAAGTCCTTAAGGTCACTGAGTGCCCAGCCTTTTGCATGAATGGATAAATCTGCGGTGGCATAGAGGCTCAAAAGAGCGGACTGGTTGTGCATAAGGAGCGAAGCCTTTTCCTCCGTCAGACCGGCATAAGAGTAAGAGAGCATTTCCACATAAGTTGCCCAGCCCTCTACATAGCCGGGATAGTTGAGAATACTCCGGATGGGTGCACAGCCGGAAGCGGAAGTAGTGGTAGTCTGATAGAGATGTCCCGGGAATCCTTCGTGTGCCAGTGTGGTGAAAAGCTCGAAGCCTTCGTAGTGGCTGCGGGGATTGATATAGATGACATTATGGGAAATGTTATCGATAGGGGCCGTCAGATAAAAGGCGGGAGCCATGGAATCCTGCATACAAGGGTCCACGGAGCGGACGGAAAAATCCGTAGAGACCGGCGGCAGGAAATCCTTTGCAATAGCGGAAGAAAGACAGGTAAGCATCTCTTCCGGGGTGGCATCCTTCAGCGGAAAATCATCGGTAGTAAGAGAAATGCCGGGATGACTGGCAGCAATCCCGTTGATGGCAAGAAGGTCGGATTTCCGTTGCTTTTCCGTCATTTCTAAAAGTTCATCTATGGAATGGGAAGAGCCGGTGGCATCATAAACCAAAGCAGCATAATAGTCTGAGCCATCCGGAAAATAGCAAAGTCCAGCGGAGTTACTGCCACTACCTTTGTGCTCCACCAGAAAATCCCGCAAAGCTTCATAGGCTGGCAGAACATATTCTCTAAAAGCAGCTTCATTTTCGATACAGTAGGAAGCCTGTTCCTCTGCTGATAAATCAGGGAGTTCCGCTACTTTATTACGAAAAGTAGTAATCAGATAATGCTCAGAACTGTTATCACAGAAGGTATTTAAGTCTGCAATCAGCGTATCCGCCTGGGTATCCGAAAGAAAAAGTCCCTCATTGATTTTATTCGTTTCATAATCTAAGACAGAATCAAAGCAGGATGGGATCAGTGAAAGCAGAGTCAGATAATCCTCCACATCTTTACGGTCATAGAAATGGTATTCTGATAGCAGAACCGGAAGCTGGGCAGGAAATCCCGTGGAAGGACGCAGGATTTCCGGGTAATAGGTATAGTCCGACTGACTGCGGTTAGAAGAGACATAGTCATTTAAAATATCATAGGTCAGCTTCTGCTCGGTGGTCAGTACCTCATAGTCATAGGACTGTAACCCACAGGAGATATTTTCGATATTTAAGGCAGATTGCTTTCTGGCATCGGCAGAATAATCCGGCAGAGCAATTTTATAATCGGTAATGCCATAGACTTCCGGCTGGCTTAAGGTATAGTGAAGGGTCAGGGTATCGGAGGTTACTTCACTTTGAAATAAAAGACTGGTATATTCCTCAAAGGAAATGGAATCCGGCGCGATATAACCGGAATCAGAAGCCGACTGGTCTTTGCTGCACCCGCTTAGAAGAAATAAGGATAAAGCAAAGCAAATGGTTATCAGAAAAGGAGAAATATATTTGTGCAGCATAGACGGCCTCGGATGAAGAGTGTTCAACAAAGAATATGAAAAAAATCGTATCGATATGACAAAAGAACGTGATATGGCAGAAGAGGGTGTGCTATAATCACCAGAGAAAGTAGTTCCTTCCGGGGAAACTGCATATAGTAGAGTAACGGGAAAGCAAAAGAGGTTCGAAATGAATTATCTGTGGGGATTTATGATTCTTGTGGGAGTGCTCTACGGTGCAATCAACGGAACACTGCCGGAAGTGACGGAGGCAGCAGTAAACTCTGCCAAAGAAGCAGTGGCATTAGCCATTACCATGACAGGAGTCATGGCGTTCTGGATGGGAATGATGAAAATTGCGGAATGCAGCGGCATTGTAAAAGCGGCAGTAAAGAAAATGCGGCCGGTGCTGACATTTCTTTTTCCGGATATACCCGATGACCATCCTGCCAATCATTACATAGCAGTCAACATGATAGCCAATATGTTAGGGCTTGGCTGGGCGGCAACGCCGGCAGGCTTAAAGGCAATGCAGCAATTACAGGAGTTACATATTGCCAGACTTAAGGCAGCCGGAAAAAACATACAGAAGTATTCCGGAAATGCCACAAAGGAAATGTGTACCTTTTTGATTATCAATATATCGTCTCTGCAACTGATTCCCATGAACATTGTGGCGTACCGCAGTCAGTATGGCTCGGTGCATCCGGCTGCGGTGGTGGGACCGGGACTTGCAGCGACCATTATCAGCACAGCAACGGCAGTCATTTTCTGCCGGATTGTAAGTCGAAGGAGAACGGATTAATGTATACCATAGGAATCATCGAACAGGATAAAGCATTGGGGGATGCCATGGAGCAGGTACTGGACGAAAAAGGCTATTTTACAGTGCGGGCGGATTCCCTCACAGATGCCGGGGAGTTATTTCAGCAGGTTATTGTGGATATGGTGGTATTAGACCTTGAGCAGAAGGAATTTGCCGGAAAAGAGGATGTAGCAGCAATATGGGAGAATACCTTCCTCGCCCTGGTGCAGACAAAGCCGCTGCTATTGATTCGGCCGGAGAAAACCGGCTCTGTTTTTGAACGGTGTAAAAAATGTATAGAACGGGCAGACGATTATATCAGAAAGCCCTTTGATATACAGGAATTCCGCATCCGGGTGGAAGTACGTCTGAGTAAGATTCCGGCAGAAAAAGAGAAAGTAAGATTTTTCTATTACGAAGAGATAAAGCTGGATATCGAGAAGCGGCTGGCGACCATTGGCGGGCAGACTACGAAGCTTACCAGAACAGAAGCTGCTATTTTAAAATGTCTGATACAGCGGAACGGACGGACGGTGACAAAGACCACGCTGTTAGATGAAATTGCAGAAGATACACCGGACTGTGTAGAAAATTCCATCAAAGTCCATGCCAGCAACTTACGACGGAAACTGCGGGAATTAAGCGGCAGGGATTACATCGAAACCCGCAAGGGCGTGGGGCTGCGCCTGCGGAAGAAGTAAAAAGCGGCATGATAGTTCTCCTGTCTGCATAGAATGAAAAAGAAGCTCTTAGCAGGAGAATGAGGATGCGCGTTCTTATGTTCCTGTCAGATGCCCTGATTCCGATACTGGTCTTTTACATCGTAGGATTCGGCATTCTGATGAAGAAAAATGTATATGACGATTTTTTAAAGGGCGCAAAAGAGGGCATACAGACAGTAGTTGGAATTCTGCCAACGCTGGTGGGGCTTATGGTAGCAGTCGGGATCCTAAGAGCATCCGGGCTGTTGGACTTCATTTCTACTACCTGCATGGGCTGGACGAAACATATCGGAATCCCTTCCGAACTTATCCCCATTGCCATTGTCAAAATGTTTTCCTCCTCGGCGGCAACCGGACTGCTGGTGGATTTATACAAGGAAGCCGGGTGTGATTCCTTCGTGGGAATGGCAGCCTCTGTCATGTTAAGCTGCACCGAGACCATTTTTTATACCATGTCAATTTATTTTATGTCGGTAAAAGTACGAAAGACCGGCTTTACGCTTCCGGGAGCATTGTTTGCTACGCTGGCAGGAATTGCGGCAAGTATCTTTTTGGCGGGACGGGTGTAGACTTTCCATAAATAGTGTGCTACACTTTTTCTGGGTTGACGAGGACTGTACAGGACTTCAGATGATGAAGATACAATTCTTCAAAAATCAGGAATAAAAGTGCTTGTAACTGTATATTATGTAAGGCAGGGACATAGAAATTTGACATTTGCAGAAGGAAGGACTATAATAGCTTTTGCAAATAAATAGCGCGGGATGGAGCAGTCTGGAAGCTCGTCGGGCTCATAACCCGAAGGTCACAGGTTCAAATCCTGTTCCCGCAACTCTTTAACCACTGTCTTATGGGCGGTGGTTTTTTACTTTACAGGAAATTGCTTTCCTGTAAAGTAAAAACCGCTCCGCGAGGATGCGCACTGCGGCGTATAAGGTAGATGTCGCAAGCGACCGCCGCAGGCGCGAGAATGTGCCAAGGCACATTCTTTTTTACGCGAGTTGCTCGCAGTTACCAACGCATCCGTAAGAAGCTGCCAGTGGCAGATTCTGTAGGTCTATTGCAGCAAATAGAGAAAAATTAGGGGTGTGACAATGACAGGAAAGATTAAAAATGAGCGAAAGAAGAAAAAACAGCAGAATATCCTGTTTCGGATTTTATTTCTGCTGGCACTGGCAGTATTTTTGTATGCGGCAGTAAGATTGATTTTGTATGGAATTACTTACTGGAAAGGAAGCCATGAATATAAGGGACTGCAGAAATATGTCAGGGAGCAGCCAAAGGATGAAAGCAGTACGGAAGAAAACGGGGAATTTACCGTAGATTTTTCCGGATTAAAGGAGTTGAACCCGGACTGCATCGGCTGGATCCGGTTTGAAAATATTGATATCAGCTATCCGATTATGCAGGGAGAGGATAATGAATATTATCTGAAGCATACCTTTGAGGGACAGGCTGTAACAGCGGCAAGTATTTTCATGGATGCCAACAATCATGCTGATTTTTCTGACCAGAATACCTTCATCTATGGTCATAATATGAAGGACAAGACCATGTTTGGTAAATTAAATAACTATAAGGATGAGGAATTTTATAAAGAAAATCCGTATTTTTATATTTATACACCGGATTATACCTACCGTTATGATATTTTTTCCTGTTATCTGGCAAGAGTGGATAATGAAGTGGATTTCTATACCCAGTTTGCATCCGATGAGCAGTTTCAGGAATTCTTAGATGGTGTAAAGGCGCAGTCAGCGTATGATACCGGCGTAGAGGTAACACCAGAGGATAAAGTAATTACATTGATGACCTGCAACAAAGCAGGCTATGATTACCGTTTCTTGGTACATGCGGTACAGACAGAGGCAGTTCCAAACGGTGACGTGGCACCGGCAGAGGAGAATGCAGGCACAGAAAGCGAAGCGGAATAAAAGAGAAAGACTACTTTTAATGGAACAGGAGGCAGCAGAATGGATGGTATCGAGACATTAAAGCAATGGGTCATGGACTCAGATAATATTGTATTCTTTGGAGGTGCAGGTGTATCTACGGAGAGCGGCATTCCGGATTTCAGGAGTGTGGACGGACTTTATAACCAGAAATACGATTATCCGCCGGAAACCATCTTAAGCCATAGCTTTTATATGCGTAAAAAAGAAGAATTTTACCGATTCTACCGGGATAAAATGCTGTGCCTGGATGCAAAGCCTAATGCAGCGCATAAGAAATTAGCAGAGCTTGAGGCAGCCGGTAAGTTAAAGGCGGTTGTGACGCAGAATATTGATGGACTGCATCAGGCAGCCGGCAGCAAAAAGGTATTAGAGCTTCATGGCAGTGTCCACCGGAACTACTGCCAGAGCTGCGGAAAGCTATTTGATGCCGAATATATTTTAAAGAGTAGTGGAATTCCAACCTGTGATGAATGCGGCGGCAGCATCAAGCCGGATGTGGTTTTATATGAGGAAGGCTTAGACCAGCAGACCTTAGAGGATGCGGTGTATTATATCAGCCATGCAGATATGCTCATCATCGGAGGTACTTCACTGGCAGTATATCCCGCAGCAGGACTTATCGATTATTACCGGGGCAATAAGCTGGTGCTGATTAATAAGTCCACCACGCCATTGGACAACCGGGCAGACTTACTGATACAGGGCAGCATCGGAGCCGTATTGTCAGAGGTCTGAAAGAGGCAGAAGAAATTACCTAGTAATATAGAAGATAATCATAGAAGAAAGGGACGACATGAATAATTATCAATACGAAGTAGGCGATATTGTAAAATTAAAAAAACAGCATCCCTGTGGAAGCCAGGAGTGGGAAATTCTTCGTGTAGGAGCGGATTTCCGGTTGAAATGCATGGGCTGTGACCATCAGATCATGATTGCCAGAAAACTGGTGGAGAAGAATACCAAAGGGCTTCGAAAAAAAAGTGAGCAAAAAAATGAAACAGAAGCGTAAGAATAATAAGAAAAACACTTGCGAAACGGGTCAGATTATGCTATCATATAGGCTCGTGATATGTAAAAATTCCTTGCTTCCCGCATAGACAGGAGGCCAGAGACCAAAAGGAGGTAAATCTAGCATGAACAAATATGAATTAGCACTTGTTGTGAATGCCAAGATCGAAGACGATGTCAGAACTGCTACAGTTGAGAGAGCAAAAGAGTATATCACTCGTGCAGGTGGAACTGTAACAGAAGTAGAAGAGTGGGGTAAGAAGAAATTAGCTTACGACATTCAGAAAATGAGCGACGGCTTCTACTATTTCATCCAGTTCGAGGCAGAATCATCTGTTCCGGCAGAAGTAGAGCAGAATGTTCGTATTATGGACAACGTACTTCGTTTCTTATGCGTTAGAAAAGACGAGGCATAAATAGAAGAGAAGGAGAAAGTGGTATGAATAAAGTTATACTTATGGGACGTTTAACAAGAGACCCGGAGGTTCGTTACTCCAGCGGAGATAACCAGATGGCAATCGCAAGATATTCACTGGCTGTAGACCGCAGAGGCAGACGTGAAGGGAATGATGGGCAGACCGCTGATTTTATCAACTGCGTGGCATTTGGAAGAGCAGGAGAGTTTGCTGAGAAATATTTCCATAAAGGAATTAAGGTACTTGTAACAGGTCGTATCCAGACCGGAAGTTACACCAACAAAGACGGTCAGAAAGTATATACCACTGATGTCATAATAGAAGAGCAGGAATTTGCTGAGAGTAAATCAGCATCCGACAATGCAGGCGGTTTTGCACCGGCTGACAGACCTTCACCAAGCAGTGCAGGCGATGGATTTATGAATATCCCTGACGGAATTGATGAGGAATTACCATTTAACTAAATCAATAGGAGGTAATAGCCATGGCTTTCAATAAGACAGACAGAGATGGTGCGCCAATGAGAAGAAGAGGCGGAATGCACAGAAGAAAGAAAGTTTGTGTTTTCTGTGGAAAAGATAACACCATCGATTATAAAGATGTAAATAAGTTAAAAAGATATATCTCTGAGAGAGGAAAAATCCTTCCAAGAAGAATTACAGGAAACTGTGCAAAACATCAGAGAGCTTTGACAGTTGCTATCAAGAGAGCACGTCACATCGCAATTATGCCATATGTTCAGGATTAATCCTGAAACAGGCAGGTACACAGCGTATACAAAAGGACGATTCGAAAGAATCGTCTTTTTTTGCTTTACAGGAAATTGCTTTCCTGTAAAGTAAAAAACGCTCCGCGAGGATGTACCTTGGCACATTCTTTGTTCCATGTAGCGAGAAAATCGAATGCTTGCATACAGATTTAAAACCAGAGAAGTAAAATCGGTTGCGAAATAGAATAAGGTATGGTATATTATTCCATGTAACTGTGTTAATGCGCTAAAGAACAATGAATGTAAGGGAGAAATTATCATGAAAACATTGAAGAAAGCATTAGTAACTGGTTTAGTTGCCGTAATGATGGTAGTAAACCTGGCTGGCTGTGGAAAATTTGATGCAGCAGCTTATGTAGAGTCCTGTCTGGATCTTTTAACAAAAGGAGAGACAGAGCAGTACATGAAAATGACCGGCCGTAGCAAAGAGCAGGCAGAATCTGATTACGAATCTAACATCGATGCTATGATGACAGAGATGGATCAGTTCAACTTATCTGATGAGTTAAGCAACAGCTATCGTCAGCTTTTTAAAGATGTATATGCAAAAGCAAAATACACCGTAAAAGATGCTGAGAAGATGGATGACAAAGACGGATATTATGTAACTGTTGAAATTGAGCAGATGACAGGTCTTTTCAACGGAATCCAGGAAGAACTTATGACAGAGTTCACAGAGTGGGCAAATTCCTTTGATGCAGATACTTATCCAACAGAGGATGAAATGTATGAACAGATGTATCAGATGATGTATGATCTTATGAGTGCAAGAGTAGACAGCATCACATATAATGATCCACAGGAAGTTGTTGTAGAAGTGATTGGAGAAGACAACGTATACAGCATTTCTGATGGAAGCATGACAGAGCTTGATGAAGCATTATTAGATGTAGCAACAGAGTAATTAAAATCAGAAATCATTATTAATAAGAAGAAGGCAGGTAATTGCAAAAGCAGTTACCTGCCTTCTTCTTATTAATAATTTTATAAATGTTTTACTTGTTTTCTTTAAGGGCATTTGTTACAATCAACACAAAGCATATATTCTAATTTTCGAATGGCAAAAGCCAATCTAAATTTCTGGTATCAATTCAATGAATTCTATGCTTTTAAATTCTAATTACAATTAATGAACGCATAGTGCATTGGATAGGCGGAATTTCAGAATCGAAAATGAGATATGCAGTCCTGCTTTTCCTTGCATTATGGGAAAAGGAGGAAACATGAAAACTTGAAAAAGTTACATCGGATGGTAACGGCAGTTAAGCGGGATGGAGAGGTAGGTCTTGCATATATGAAGAGTTTTGAGAGAGAAGAGCGGATTCGGAAACAGGGCGAAGCAGAAGGAAAAGCAGAGGAAATCATACGTCTTGGTCGCCGATTTGAAAAATCCAAAGATGAGATAGTGGAATTATTAAAGGAAGAATTAGGCGTAAAAGAAGAAAATGCACTGGAAATTTTAGAAATGTATGATAAATAAAGAAGAGCTACATTAAAATATTGAAAGCAGGCATATCATAGTTTTGATATACCTGCTTTTTTACATACAATTTACAAAACCATAGCTTTGTATTTTACGTTCCCCCGTTATGATAACAATTGTCACGAAGACGAGAAAGAAAAAATAAATCATTTTGGAGGAAAGAAAATGAAAAAGAAATTATTATCCGTAATGCTGGTAGGAGCATTAGCAATCAGCGCATTAACAGGATGTGGAAACAAAGAAACCGCATCAGATGACAGCCAGAAGACAGGCACAACAACAGAGGCAGACAGCAGCAGTGATGCAGCAGATACATCAGATTTTGATAACAGTGAAATGATTAACGTACAGTCCAGAGAAGATGGTTCCGGAACAAGAGGAGCATTTATCGAGCTGTTTGGTATCGAAGAAAAAGATGCCGATGGAAATAAAATTGATAACACAACAGAGGAAGCAAACATCACAAACAGTACAGAAGTAATGCTTACATCTGTAGCAGGTGATGAATATGCAATCGGTTATGTATCACTTGGTTCTTTAAATGATACCGTAAAGGCATTAAAGATTGACGGAGCAGAAGCAACTGCAGAAAATATCAAAGCTGGTACATACAAAATCGCAAGACCATTTAACATCGCAACAAAAGGTGATGCAACAGGACTTGCAGCAGATTTCATCAACTACATCATGAGTGATGAAGGACAGAAAGTAATCGAAGACAATGGTTATATTTCACAGGGAAGCAACGGAGCATTTACATCGGATGGTTCTACCGGAAAAATCGTAGTAGCTGGATCTTCTTCTGTAACACCTGTAATGGAGAAATTAATTGAAGCATACAAAGCAATCAACAAAGATGCAGAAATCGAACTTCAGGAATCTGATTCTACAACAGGTATGACAGCAGCAATGGAAGGAACCTGTGATATCGGAATGGCTTCCAGAGAATTAAAGGACAGCGAAACAGAAGGCGGACTTACTGCACAGGTAATTGCAATGGATGGTATCGCAGTAGTAGTAAACAACAGTAACCCAATGGATGAGATGAGTTCAGATAATGTAAAGGATATCTTCACAGGTGCAGTAACAACCTGGGATGAAGTTGCAAAATAAATCTGCAAGTAGGATAAGGTAAGAACAGTATGAATAATTTCAAAGAAAAAGCAATGAAAATAGTATTCTTACTTACAGCCAGTTTCTCCATACTGGCTGTTGCCTTAATCTGTGTTTTCCTTTTTGCAAATGGAATACCGGCAATCAAAGAAATCGGATTGCCGGACTTTCTGCTAGGTACAAAATGGAAACCGGGAAATAACCTCTACGGAATCTTCCCGATGATTTTAGGCAGTATCTATGTAACCGCCGGAGCAATTGTGGTGGGAGTACCAATTGGAATCTTAATGGCAATCTTTATGGCGAGATTTTGCCCGAAGAAGCTTCACAGCTTCTTAAAGCCGATGATAGATCTGTTAGCAGGAATCCCGTCCATCGTATATGGATTTTTTGGTCTGGTAGTCATAGTACCATTTGTAAGAGAACATTTTAAAGGAAACGGAAACAGTATATTTACAGCATCGATTCTTCTTGGAATCATGATACTTCCAACCATAATCAGTGTATCGGAAGCTGCAATCCGTGCAGTACCGGAGCATTATTATGAAGGAGCACTGGCACTTGGCGCAACCCATGAGCGGAGTGTTTTTAAAACCGTGGTTCCGGCAGCAAAATCGGGAATTATGGCAGCAGTCATTTTAGGAATCGGCCGTGCCATTGGTGAGACCATGGCGGTTATGATGGTAGTAGGTAACCAGGCGCGTATTCCGAACAGTATATTTAAGGGTGTACGTACCCTGACAACAAATATCGTAATTGAAATGGGTTATGCTACAGACTTACACCGTGAGGCATTGATTGCAACCGGCGTTGTGCTGTTTGTATTTATCCTCATTATCAATCTGGTATTTTCAATTGTAAAAGGAAAGGCGGATAAAGAATAATGACAAAATTCAAAGATAAAATGAATTCTTATAAAAAGCATCCGGGTTCCTTCCTTTTATTACTGCTGGTAGTAGCAGCGGCAATTATAACAGTAGCAATATTGCTTTATCTGGTGGCATACATATTGATTCACGGTGTGCCATATTTAAAACCAGGTCTTTTCGCACTGGAATATAATTCGGATAACGTATCCATGCTTCCGGCAATGATAAATACACTGGAAATGACGTTGTTTTCCCTGCTTTTTGCAGTACCGCTTGGAATCGGAGCCGCAGTTTATCTGGTGGAATATGCACCGAAGGGAAGTAAACTGGTTAAAGTAGTCAGAATTACGGCAGAGACTTTAACGGGTATCCCTTCTATTATTTACGGTCTGTTTGGTATGTTATTTTTCGTAACTTATCTGCACTGGGGTTATTCCATGTTAGCCGGTGCGGCAACTCTTGCCATTATGGTATTGCCGGTTATCATGCGAACTACGGAAGAAGCATTGCTCTGTGTGCCGGATACCTACCGGGAAGGAAGTTTTGGATTGGGAGCCGGAAGACTTCGTACGGTATTCCGTATCGTACTCCCATCTGCAATGCCGGGAATCTTATCCGGAATCATCCTGGCAGTAGGGCGAATTGTAGGAGAGACCGCAGCACTGATTTATACTGCAGGAACGGTAGCAGACCTTGCACCGAACCTGATGGCATCCGGACGAACTTTGGCCGTTCATATGTATTCACTTTCCAGAGAGGGCTTACATACCAATGAAGCTTATGCAACCGGCGTAGTCCTTCTGGTCATTGTATTACTGATAAATGGTGTATCAACGTTGATAGCCGGGAAATTCACGAAAGGAGATGGAGAAGTAAAATGAGTGAGCAGGCAAAATTTTCTGTCAAAGGACTTGACTTATATTACGGAGATTTCCACGCATTAAAAGATGTGAATCTTGATATCAATGCAAAAGAGATAACTGCATTTATCGGACCATCCGGTTGTGGAAAGTCTACATTTTTAAAAACATTAAATAGAATGAATGATTTGGTAGAGGGCTGTAAGATTACCGGAGACGTAAGATTAGACGGTGAAAACATATACAGCGGCATGGATGTCAGTCAGCTTAGAAAGCGTGTGGGAATGGTATTCCAGAAGCCAAATCCATTTCCGATGAGCATCTATGACAACATTGCATACGGTCCGAGAACCCATGGTATCCACAACAAAGCCAAATTAAATGAAATCGTGGAGACATCCCTGCGTCAGGCAGCTATCTGGGATGAAGTAAAAGATCGTCTGAATAAGAGTGCATTGGGCATGTCCGGTGGACAGCAGCAGAGACTTTGTATTGCAAGAGCGCTGGCAGTACAGCCGGAAGTAATCCTGATGGATGAGCCGACTTCTGCACTGGATCCGATTTCCACTTCCAAAATAGAGGATCTGGTGATCGAATTAAAAAAAGATTATACCATTATTATGGTAACCCACAATATGCAGCAGGCAACCCGTGTATCGGATAAAACAGTATTTTTCTTATTGGGAGAGATAATCGAGAGTGGAGATACCGAAAAATTATTCTCCGTTCCAACAGACAAACGGACAGAAGATTATATTACAGGGAGGTTCGGTTAAATGCGTAATCGTTTTGACAGACAGCTAGAACAGTTAAACAATGAATTGATCCAGATGGGAAGCATGATAGAGCATGCCATTGAAATGGCAGTTTCTGCTTTGGTAAACCAGGATACGGAAAAAGCCAAAGAAGCAATGGCATATGATGTGGAAATCGACCATCAGGAGCGTGATATTGAATCCTTATGCATGAAGCTTTTATTGCAGCAGCAGCCGGTTGCAAGAGATTTGCGCCTGATTTCTGCAGCATTAAAGATGATTACCGATATGGAGCGAATCGGCGACCATGCCGGTGATATTTCCGAGATGACACTGCTGATGTCTGAAGAACCGTATATCATCAGCCCGGAAGAGATTCAGGGTATGGCAAAGGAAACCACAGACATGGTTATCAAGAGCATTGATGCTTTTGTAAAACGCGATATGGAGCTGGCAAAGAAAGTAATCGCACAGGATGATATTGTGGATGACCTTTTCATGAAAGTAAAACAGGATTTAATCCAGATGATCAATAAAAGTGCAGAAAATGGCGAGCAGGCAGCAGATATTCTTATGGTAGCCAAGTATTTTGAGCGAATCGGAGATCATGCGACCAATATTGCGGAATGGGTAATCTATTCCATTACCGGAAGCCACATTAACTAAACATTCTTAGACAAAAGTGAAAAAAATAGTACATTTTTTACACTGCTTATACATAATTCTTACAAACTGTCAAAATGTCCTTGCAAAATGCCTCTAAAGTGTTTATGGTGTATATGTAAGACGAAAAATATGTAAAAAATTGAAAAGTCTATGCATATTACCATGCATAAGGAGGACAAAATGGACATTTTTGGAATACTGACACTGATTGGAGGATTGGCCCTGTTCCTGTATGGAATGGATGTTATGGGAGCTGGGCTGGAGAAAGTATCAGGAGGCAAGTTAGAACGGATACTGGAGAAATTAACTTCCAATCCGCTCAAAGGAGTGCTGTTAGGAGCCGGAGTAACTGCTGTTATTCAGTCATCTTCAGCAACTACCGTAATGGTAGTTGGTTTTGTAAACTCCGGAATTATGAAACTTTCCCAGGCAATTGGTATTATCATGGGTGCCAATATCGGTACAACGGTAACATCCTGGCTCTTAAGTCTGACCGGAATAGATAGTGGAAATGTATGGATTAATCTCTTAAAACCATCTTCTTTTACACCGGTTCTTGCGATGATAGGTATTGTTTTAATGATGACCGGAAAGAAAAGCAAGAAAGCTGATGTAGGGGAGATTTTATTAGGCTTTGCAGTATTGATGACCGGAATGGAAAGTATGAGCGGAGCAGTAAAACCGTTGGCTGATGTTCCTGAATTTACCAATATACTGACTATGTTCCATAATCCAATTTTAGGAATTCTGGTAGGAGCACTTCTGACAGCGGTGATTCAGAGCTCGTCCGCATCTGTAGGTATACTGCAGGCACTGTCTGTAACAGGAGCATTTACTTATGGCTCAGTTATTCCGATTATTTTAGGACAGAATATCGGAACCTGTGTTACAGCTATGATTTCTTCTGTTGGAGCAAACCGGAATGCAAAGCGTACTGCTTTTGTGCATCTGTATTTTAATATTATTGGTACCGTATTGTTCCTGACATTATATAGTATTTTGAATGCAGTTATTCATTTCCCGTTTGCAAATGATACAGTTGGTGTAGCAGGAATTGCACTGATTCACAGTATCTTTAATATATTTGCAACTGTAGTTTTATTCCCGTTTACAAAGGGACTGGAGAAGTTGGCATATCTGACACTTCCGATTACCGAAGAGGAAAAGAGCAAGAAAGAGGTACAGGAGTTCCCGTTATTAGACGACCGTTTCCTTGCAACACCATCTTTTGCCATTGAGCAGTGCCACAGCATGTCCATTGAGATGGCAAACCTTTCCAAGGATTCCTTCTTAGAAGCAATCGGACTTTTGGAGAATTATACACAGGAAGTAGCGGACGACATTATTGCAAAGGAAAATCTCGTAGATAAATACGAAGACAAGCTGCGTGCTTATCTGACCAAGTTAAGCAGTCAGAATTTGACCTATGCAGACAGCCAGAATGTATCTACGCTGTTACATTGTATTACAGATTTTGAACGTATTTCGGACCATGCAGCGAATATCGTAGATTCCATTATCGAGATGAAAAAGAAGGAGCTGGTTTTCTCTAAGAAAGCAGAGGAAGAAATGCATGTATTTGGAAAAGCAGTAGAAGACATTCTCTGCCGTACCATGACTGCATACACTGCCGATGATGAAGAGCTGGCTAAGACCGTAGAACCATTAGAGCAGGTTATTGATGAATTAAATAAAGCAATTAAGAAACGGCATATCAAACGTCTCCGGAAAGGAAAATGTTCTATCGAGTTAGGACTGGTGCTGGCAGATATCGTTACCAACTATGAACGTGTATCAGACCATTGTTCCAACATTGCAGTCTGTCTGATCCAGGAACAGGATAAAGATGTAGAAGAGCATGACCTGACGGCACATATGGATGAAGAAGACAATAGAAAATTTGCAGAGCAGATAAAAGAATATACAGAAAAATACGCTTTGCCGGAAAAATAAAAAAGCCGGGAGGAAAATGCAATGGCACTTATTTATATCGTAGAAGATGATATAAACATACGGGAAATCGAACGTTATGCACTAAAAAACAGTGGTTTTGAAGTAGAGGAATTTGATAACGGAAAGGATTTCTTCCAGAGAGTGTCAGAGCAGGCACCATCCCTGATGCTTTTGGATATTATGCTGCCGGGAGAGGATGGGCTGGAAATTTTAAGCCGTGTCCGGAAAAATCCGGCAACAGAAAAGACTCCTGTGATTATGGTAACGGCAAAGACCACAGAGATTGACAAAGTCCGTGGACTGGATATGGGTGCAGATGATTATATCAGTAAGCCTTTTGGCGTTATGGAGCTGATCTCCAGAGTGAAAGCATTACTCCGCCGCACCGAAAAGGAAGATGATGGTGATACATTAGCCTGTGGAAGCATAGAGATTGATAATAAGCGTCACAGCGTAACCGTTCAGGGAGAAACCTGTGAGCTTACTTTTAAAGAATTTGAACTATTAAAATACCTTATGATAAACCAGGGCATTGTATTATCCCGTGACAAGCTGATGAATCAGGTCTGGGGATTTGAATACGAAGGAGAAAGCCGTACTGTAGATATGCACATAAAGACGCTCCGGCACAAGCTTGGCAATGGCGGACAACAGATTAAAACCGTCCGCAATGTGGGCTATGTGATGGAGCCGTAGGAGCATTCATGAAGAAAAAAATAAATATACGATTTATTATGATAGCAGCGCTTGCCATTGTGGTCACAGCGCTGTCTGCTATGTTGGTGTATTATAATATTTTAAAAGAGCAGGTATTTGGAGATTTGAAAGCCTACGCCCATGTGATAGAGCTTTTGAATATAGATGACCTTGCAGCAGGAATAGAAAAAGACCCGTATAATCCCATCGATGATGACCTTCGAATCACATTGATTGGAGCAGATGGGGAAGTATTATATGAAAGTCTGTTAAATAAGGATGAGATGGACAATCATAATGAACGCCCGGAAATTATTGAAGCAAGGGAAAAAGGCGAAGTCGAAGCCATCCGTTACTCGGCCACTTCCGGAACCCATACTTTTTACTATGCGGAGCGTTTACAGAATGGAAATGTGCTTCGAATCGGAAGGGATTCCGTCAGTGTAAACCGTATTATGGTAAATACTTTAGTGATTGTACTGGTAATTGCACTTTGTATCCTCTTTGTCTGTATGGGAATTTCCCATTATCTGACGAAGAAGCTGGTAGAGCCTATCGAGAAGCTGGCAACGAATATTATGCTGGTGGATGAAAATAATGTATATGAAGAAATCCGGCCTTTTGTGAATACTATTAAGGAGCAGCACGTCAATATTATCAATAATGCGCAGCTTCGCCAGGAATTTACCGCGAACGTATCCCATGAATTAAAGACACCGCTGACGGCAATTTCCGGTTATGCGGAGTTAATCGGAAACGGAATGACCGGTAAAGAGGATACCATCCGTTTCTCTAATGAGATACATTCCAATGCCAACCGGCTGTTAAGCCTGATTAATGATATTATAAAGCTTTCAGAACTGGATGAAGCAGACCACCAGATGGAAATGGAAAGAATCGACCTTTATAAACTGGCAGAGAACTGTGTGCAGATGATGCAGGTGACAGCAGAGAAGCAGGGAATCAGGCTGACGTTGCAGGGAGAAAGCACCATGGCCATGGCAAACAAGAGACTGATGGATGAAGTCTTTTATAATCTTTGCAGCAATGCCATCCGCTATAATAAGCCAGGCGGAAGTGTCACAGTAACGGTAGGAACAAAGGATGAGCGTCCGTTCTTAAGTGTAGCGGATACCGGAATCGGAATTCCAAAGGAATGCCAGGAACGTGTATTTGAGCGGTTTTACCGGGTAGATAAGAGCCGTTCGAAATCCACCGGCGGAACAGGACTTGGACTTGCCATTGTAAAGCACATTGTGGCACAGCATAATGCTGCCCTTCACTTAGACAGTGAGCTGGATGAGGGAACCACCATAGAAATTGTATTTTAGGAAGAACAAGAATGGAAAGAATTGACATAAATTATCATTTAGCGTATATTTGAATAACAATCCGTGAGGGAGTAGTTCGCGTGAATACGTGATTTGTCAACAACCTCGGTCTGATGAAGGCCTGGCAAATCTTAATGAATGAGACTCATGTATGCAGCACAGGATAACTGCATACATGCAGTCTCATTTTAAATATACTATCGGAGGAAATTGTGTTTATGGTAATGTTCTTTACACTCTTACTGATGGGAGCAGGTCTTTCGATGGATGCTTTTGCAGTGTCTATTTGTAAGGGACTTTCCATGCGGAAGGTAAACAAAAAGCAATGTCTTGTAATTGGCTTATTCTTCGGAGGATTCCAGGCACTGATGCCATTTATTGGCTGGGTACTGGGAAGCCAGTTTGAACAGTATATTACAAGCATTGACCACTGGATTGCATTTATCCTGTTAGGATTTATCGGTGGAAAAATGGTAGTGGAAGCAATCCGGGAAAAGGATGAAGCAGTAGAAGTCGGGAAAATGGACCCGCCACTGGATTTCAAAGAGATGTTTATTCTGGCAATCGCAACCAGCATCGATGCCCTTGCCGTTGGAATCACATTTGCATTTCTGCAGGTGCCAATCGTTGAGGCAATTTCCATCATCGGAATTACGACCTTTGTGATTTCTGTCATTGGTGTGTATGTAGGAAACTTCTTTGGAAACAGATATAAGAAGAAGGCGGAATTGGCTGGCGGTATAATTCTTATCTTAATCGGACTTAAGATTTTGCTGGAGCATCTTGGAATTTTGGCATTTTAAAAGAAGGAGGAATATAATATGACAACAATCTGGACATATGTATTACTGGTAGTTGGTTTTGTACTGTTAATTAAAGGAGCAGATTTCTTTGTAGAAGGAAGCTCGGGAATTGCAAAGAAATTAAAGGTGCCATCGTTGATTATCGGACTTACGATAGTGGCAATGGGAACATCCCTGCCGGAATGTGCCGTCAGTGTGGCAGCAGCTATTTCCGGAAACAATGCCCTGGCAGTCAGTAATGTAGTTGGCTCAAATATCTTTAACCTGATGGTGGTTTGTGGTTTCTGTGCCGTAATTACACCACTTGCAGTAGGAAAAAAGACCTTAAAGCAGGAATTTCCGTTTTCTGTGCTTATGGCAGCCCTGCTTTTAGTGCTGGGTTACATTGGAATGAGCGTTGGCAGAATAGATGGTGTGATTTTATTGATTTTCTTTGCTCTCTTCATGTTCTGGATGGTGCGTTCTGCATTAAAGGCAAGAACAGCAGGAATTACAACAGATGCTTCCGAGGAAGCAGATGAGATTGAACGCGCAAAGCCAATCCCGGTATGGCTCTGTCTTGTATACATTGTAGGTGGAGCAGCAGCCATTGCATTTGGCGGCGACATGGTAGTAGACAGTGCGTCTGCCATTGCAGCAGCATTTGGTTTGAGCCAGAATTTAATTGGACTTACGATAGTAGCAATGGGAACGTCATTACCGGAGCTGGTAACCTCTATTGTGGCAGCCCGTAAAAATGAAGTAGATATGGCTCTGGGAAATGTCATTGGTTCTAATATTTTCAATATCCTTTTTGTTCTTGGTATTGCCGCAGCCATAAGTCCGGTCGCATTTATCATGGAAAATGTGATTGATATTGTAATCTTAATTGCCATGAGCATAATGGTACTGCTGTTTGCCTGGAGCAGGCAGAAAATAAACCGCATTGAAGGAGCAATTATGCTGCTTTCCTATGCGGGATATATGGTCTATATCTGTATGAGATAATATATTTGATAAGAAATAAGAAGCCCGTTTTTGTGGGCTTCTTATTGTATTATGTGCGCAGCAAAAATATCTGTAAGAAGCTGCCGGTGGCAGATTCTGCAGGATGCTGACTAATTTTCCGATTCTTCTAACTGGGAAAGTACATTGTTAAGCTGGAAGGTGGAGCTGTCTATCAGGTCCGGAATGGAACCTAAGTATTCCAGATGAAAGCCGGCATAGCGGAAGAAATAGGTTGTTCTTAATCCATCATCCGGGATGGCAAGCTCGATATATTCATCTGTTGTATCAAGGTCAATGAGATAATATTCATTTGTTATATCGGAGGCAGCACTGCGGGACAGTGTAAAGTCGCCATTATAAAGCATTTCAGAATAATCGGTTCCATCTACCGTCAGGGTAGAAGAAAGCATTCCCGTTTCTTCGTTGTAAGTAGTGTCGTAGTAGACGGCATCCATTTCTCCGTTTCCATCCATATCTGCAGAAACAGCAGACCCCATTAAAGCGTTCAGCTGAAAATTACCGGTGTAATGATATTCAGCCTTCAGGGCATTCAGCTGCTGATAAGGAACGGAAAATAAAAGTGTACCGGAATAAGACGGTGTAATAGCACCATGATTGGCGATAAAGGTAATACCGCCTCTGGTAAAATACCAGTTGCCATCCCTTAGTACATGTTCCAAAAGGTTCGAAGATACATCGGAGCCGTCATGTTTGGCAAGCTGGCTGACTTTGCCGTAGTTCGGTAACAAAAGCTGCTGGTTAATAAAAGAAAGTGCACTGTTTATCAGGGCATTGGAATCTGTAGCAATATCAGAAAGAGAAAGTGTTTTGCCATTTTCCAGATCATAATTAAACCCACCATAAGCAGCACTGTGGGTCTCCTCACTGGTAAATTCTTTTCTGGTACTCTCAAAAGAGATAATCCGGCTGTCCTGTCTGGTACAGGAAAAATCCTCATCTAAGTGATAGGCGGAAAAGGAATCCGGTGACTCAGCAAAAGAAATTCTTGCGGAAAGCAGACTTTCTAATCGGGCATCCTGGAAAGCATCCAGTTCTTCGTTTAAAGATTGTGTAATGGTTTTGGAAATCTTCGGATGACCGTCTATGGTCACCGTTGGTTTCTGATAGGAGGTATATAATAAAACAGTAGATAAATCATCGGCATGATAAGTCTCTGTTTTGGAATTAAATGTTATTGTTACCGGGTCATTCCGGGACTGTTCTGTTGACTCTTCTGTAGCGTCCGGCTGTTCACTGCCGGAATCCGTCTGTACAGAAGACTGTTTCTTCCCACCACATCCGCAAAAGACCAGGGTGGCAATACAAATCAGGGCAATAAATCTTTGCTTCATAGATATCTCCTTGTGGTTCGCATTCGTACCTAGAGTATAGCACATTTTATCTGGAAAAATCTTTAAAAAAGAATGAAGTTTTCCGGGGAAAGCGTTAGGGGGTGAAAGAAGCGTAATGTCCGTGCTGTTCAGTGAGTCCGAATGCGACATAAGGGCGGCAAGGGGCACTAAGAATTTCGAAGGGATATGAGATTGACTGGCAACCGGCGTAAATTCACATCCATGTTCATCTGCGCCTCACCGGCACGTCCCTGTGCCGGCGTTGCCTGGCACTATCCGAAATTCCAAGTGCCCCTAGCTGCTCTTATCATGCATCCGCACTTTGCTGAACAACACGGACATTTGGCATTCCAAGTGCCCCTTGCCGCCCTTTTATCGCGTCCGGACCCGGTAAACGGTGCAGACATCCGTTTGACCAAAACTTTATTCTTTTTTAAGATTCGCCCAATTGAAAAGCAATATTAAGAGGTATATAATCAGGTAAAGTGCGGACGCACAGGGGAATATAGTAAGAACAGGAGGATACACAATGGATTTTTTTGACCGCATGGGAGAGAAACTGGTAACTGCAGGAAAGGATGTCACACAGAAGGCAAAGGATTTATCCGGAACTGCAAAGTTAAACTTTGACATCAAGGCAAAAGAGGATTTTATTGAAAAGCAGTATGCACAGATTGGAAAGCTTTATTATGAAGACCACAAGGAAGAAGCAGATGGTGCATATGGACAGCAGATGCAGGCAATTGCAGAGGCATTTGCAGCAATTGACCATATGAAAGAGGAAGTATTAAAGATTAAAGGAGCGCGTCAGTGCCCGCAGTGTGGCGCTACTGTGCCGGAGGACACAGAGTTCTGTGGAAAATGTGGAGCAAAACTGAATATCTTTGAAGATTAGTGGATAACCTACCCATTTGTTTTAGAAAAATAAGACAAATGGGTAGGTTGTTTTATGAAAAAACATAAGATATAATAAATGGTATACCAATAGGGAAGAGAAAGGTATAGGGAGGTGTAGCAATTTATGAAGAAACGAATGATAAAGCTGACCGGTGCTTTATTACTGGTAGCCAGCTTGGTTTTTTCCGGGTGTGGGAAAAGCACGCAGTTAGACGATTATGCTACCAATGAAGGCAGTGACAGCGTAGAAGAAGGCACGGAAGCAGTGGCGGATAACACATCGGGTGATACCGGGGGGATACCGAAGGATGAGATTAAGGTAGGTGTCATTCATCTATCCGATCCGGCAGAGGGAAGTGGTTATACATATACCCATGATCTTGGTATTCAGGGAATGCAGCAGAACTTAAATCTTTCCGATGACCAGATTGTGCGTAAAATTAATATTTCGGATACTGATACAGATGCAACCAGAGCAGCAATACAGGAATGCATTGACGAAGGCTGTAATATTATTTTCGCCACAAGCTGGGGGTATATGGAGACCACCGCAGAGATGGCAGAAGAATATCCGGATATTTATTTTTCCCATGGAACCGGATATATGAGCAACGGAAAGAACTTTAATAATTATTTTGGAAGAATTTATCAGGCACGCTATTTAAGCGGAATTGTAGCAGGCATGAATACGAAGTCAAATAAAATCGGCTATGTAGCGGCAATGGATTCTTCAAATTCAGAGGTAACTGGTGGAATAGATGCATTTGCACTGGGAATATATTCTGTAAACCAGGACGCGAAAGTCTATGTAAAAGTTACAAACAGCTGGTTTGACCCTGACGGAGAGAAGGCGGCAGCAGAGACGCTTCTTAACATGGGCTGTGATGTCATTGCACAGCATTGTGATACAGAATATCCGCAGACATTGGCACAGGAAAAAGGTGTTTATAGTATCGGTTATAATTCTGATATGAGTAAAAATGCACCGGAGGCTTGTCTTTGCAGTGTTATCTGGAACTGGAGTGCCTATTATACATCAGCAGTGCAGAGTGTTATCGACGGAACATGGGATGGCAGCAATTATTATGGTGGAATGAATGAGAACCTGGTAGGACTTACGTCGCTTGCTGATTTCTGTGCAGATGGAACTGAGGAGAAAGTTGAGGAGGCAAAGGCAGCAATTCTTTCCGGGGAAAATGGCGTGTTTGATGGTGTAATTGAGACCAATGCCGGAGAAACCGTAGGAAAAGAAGGAAAAACATTAGATGATGCGACAATTACCGGAGGAATAGACTGGTATTTTAAGACGGTTGAAGTGGTAGAGTAGGGGGAAGCAAATGAATCTAAAGAAAAAAATTCTGGCAATTACAATTGGACCGGTATTGATATTAGGAATTATCACCATACTATTTACCGTAACCATGGTAAAGAATTCTATGATGGATGAGATAAAGGATGCATTAAAGGGAACCGCTGCCGCAACGTTGGCAGCATATGACCAGAATACCGGAGATTATCTTGAGACCAGCAATGGGGACATCTGGAAGGGAAGTTACAATATTTCCAAATCAGAGAATCTGGTAGACCGGATTAAAGATAATACCGGAATGGATGTAACTTTTTTCTATGGAGATAAACGAATCATGACTTCAGCAACGGATGAGAATGGAAATCGTATCTTAAAATCCAAAGCAGGAGATGTCATTGTAGAAAAAGTATTAAATGGTGGAGAAGAATATTTCAGTGAAGCAGTATCTATAGAAGGAACTTTAAATTATGGTTATTTTATGCCGGTATATCAGAATGGCTCCGATACAGATATTGTGGGAATGGTATTCGTAGGAACCAATAAGCAGGATAAAGATGCTGTTGTAATGCGGCTTTTAGGATCGATTGTGGCAGCGGTGGTGGCAATTATGCTGGTCTGCCTGCTTGTCAGCACGAAGCTGGCAAGCACTATCAGCAGGAATATCAGAACCAGTATTAAAACGGTGGAGAAGATTGCAGCAGGCGATTTGAATGTACAGGTGAATAATAAGCTGCTTAAGAGTAAGGATGAAATCGGAGACCTTTCCAGAGTTACGATTACCCTGCGTGATGCGATGCAGCGGACAACACTTGAAATCAATCAGAATGTGCAGAAGTTGTTAGAGGCATCTTCTCTGCTTGGAACAGCGGCCGATAATACCAATGGAACCATGAATAAGGTGCGCACAGCCGTAAACCGTATTGTAGAAAATTCTACGGAGCAGGCAGAGAATTCAAAGAGTACCTCAGAACATATGCGGCTGATGGGAGATAATATAACAGAGACTTCTGCTGAGGTGGAGGCATTAAACAGCAATGCGGCATTTATGCATGAATCCAGTGAAAAAGCAGCGGAGACACTGGCAAATCTTCAGCGCATCAATGGCGAAGTAGAGCAGATTATCGGAGAAGTACAGGAGCAGACCAACCGTACCAACGATTCTGTCCAGCAGATTTACAAAGCAACCGCATTTATCGCATCGATTGCAGAAGAGACAGATTTACTTAGTCTGAATGCATCCATAGAGGCAGCCAGAGCAGGAGAGAACGGAAAAGGATTTGCCGTAGTTGCAGAACAGATTAAGAAATTATCTGAGCAGTCCAACCAGTCCAGCAACGAAATTGAAGAGACTGCCATGATGTTAAGTGAGGATTCCCAGAAGGCTGTAGAGATTATGCAGAAGATGCAGGAAATCATTATGAGCCAGAGCGAGAGCATGAAGGATACCCAGAAGGTAGTGGAAGAGGTTGTGGCACAGATAGCCAATTCCATGCAGAGCATCCAGCAGATTAAAGAGACCACAGAGCATCTTGCGAATGTGAGAAATGAAGTTCTGCAGGCAGTTGAGACTCTTTCTAATATAGCGCAGGACAGCGTATCCGGAACGAAAAAGACTTACGAAGATACGGAAGAGGTTGTAGATACCTTTAAGCAGGTATACATGAGTGCGGAGCAGCTTCGTGAGATTGCTGACCAGCTGGCAGGAAGCGTCCAGTATTTCCATGTGGAATAAATATACAACCATAGCAATTCTAAAATTGTGAAAAAGTGCCTTTGAAATCGCAGACTGAAAAGTTTATCATAAAAAGCGAAAATATGCGGTGTCAGAGGTGAGAAAATGTATCCAATTGGAGCATATATTGTAAAATCAACAAATGGAGTATGCAAAATAAAGGACATTGTAAATCCGGATTTTGTAGCAGATTCCAACAAATTGTATTATAAAGCTAATCTATCAGAGGAAAAAGACGCGCCAGGAGCAGGGAAAGAAAACAACTACAGTAGATGGACGTTATTTTAATCTGGCAGAAAATCTTCTGTATTCTGAACTTGAATTAGTATTGCAGAAAAATAAAGATGAGATTTACCAGATGATAAAGGCAATTTGTGAAGCTTAAGGATATCGGATGGTCCGGTTGCAAAGGTTGACTTTTCAAATAAATTGTGTTAGTTTTACACCTAGATGATAAACGCAAGGAAGAAGAGAGTACATTTATCGGAATTGTACAGAGAGTTCCAATGAACCGCAGGGTTTAGCTGAGATGGAATCAAGGGTGATAGATGGAAGATGGCTTTGGAGTGGCGGGGCTGAATCCTAAGAGACAAGGCTTCGACAGGACCGCCTGTTATAGCGGGAAGTATTGCAGGATACTTCATGAGGCACATATTGTAAGGTATGTGTAAAATAGAAGTGGTAACACGGATAACACCCGTCTTCTTTCATTAGAAGGCGGGATTTTTTTTCGTGAGTAGCGAAGCGGCTCGCAGGAACGCTTGAGAAACGAAGTTTCTCAGGTCGCGAGTAGCGAAAAGCGGCTCGCAGGAATGCTTGAGAAACGAGGTTTCTCAGGTCACGAGTAGCGAAGCGGCTCGCAGGAACGCTTGAGGAGCACCAAAAGTATAAAAAGGAGAATGAAGATGAGCAGCAAAGGAAAGTTTTACATGACCACCGCGATTGCCTACACATCAGGTAAACCGCACATTGGAAACACTTATGAGATTGTACTGGCAGACGCAATCGCAAGATACAAGAGATTGGAAGGCTATGATGTATATTTCCAGACCGGTACCGATGAACATGGACAGAAGATTGAATTAAAGGCAGAGGAAAAAGGAATTACACCGAAGCAGTTCGTAGACGAAGTTGCCGGAGAAGTAAAGAGAATCTGGGATTTGATGAATACTTCTTATGATAATTTCGTGCGTACTACCGATGAAGACCATGAGACACAGGTTAAGAAGATTTTTAAGAAACTTTATGATAAAGGTGATATTTATAAGGGTTCCTATGAGGGACTTTATTGTACTCCATGTGAGTCTTTCTGGACAGAATCCCAGCTGGTAGATGGAAAATGTCCGGACTGTGGACGTGAAGTACAGCCGGCAAAAGAAGAAGCATATTTCTTTAAAATGAGCAAATATGCGGACCGGTTAATCGAATATATCAATGAGCATCCGGAGTTTATCCAGCCGGTATCCCGTAAGAATGAGATGATGAATAACTTCCTGCTTCCGGGACTTCAGGATTTATGTGTATCCAGAACCTCATTTTCCTGGGGAATTCCGGTAGACTTTGATCCAAAGCATGTAGTATATGTATGGCTGGATGCACTGACCAACTACATTACCAAGATTGGCTATGATGCAGATGGCAATTCTTCCGATTTATTCAAGAAGAACTGGCCGGCAGATTTACACTTAATAGGAAAAGATATCATCCGTTTCCATACCATTTACTGGCCGATTTTCTTAATGGCATTAGACCTGCCACTGCCAAAGCAGGTATTTGGACATCCATGGCTCTTACAGGGTGGCGAGAAAATGAGCAAATCCAAGGGAAATGTAATCTATGCTGATGATATGGTAGACCTCTTTGGTGTAGATGCAACCCGATATTTCGTATTGCATGAGATGCCATTTGAAAATGATGGAATCATTACCTGGGAGCTGGTTGTAGAGCGTTTCAATTCCGACCTTGCCAACATCCTTGGAAACCTGGTAAGCCGTACCATTTCCATGAGCAATAAATATTTTGACGGTGTCGTAAAGAGCACCGGAGTCACAGAAGAAGTAGATAATGACTTGAAGGCAGTCGTAACCGGCGCAAGAGATAAGATTGCAGATAAGATGTCCGGACTTCGTGTGGCAGATGCTATTACAGAAGTATTTAATGTATTCCGCCGCTGCAACAAATATATTGATGAAACAGCACCTTGGGTACTGGCAAAGGATGAAGCAAAGAAAGACCGCTTAAGCGAAGTGCTTTACAATCTGACCGAGTCCATCGCTATCGGCGCAAGCCTTTTAGCAAGCTTTTTACCGGAGACCGCAGAGAAAATCGCAGCACAGCTTAATACAGGACTGCGTGGATTTGATGAGCTGAATCAGTTTGGACTTTATCCAAATGATAATAAAGTAACGGAGAAATCGGAGATTCTTTTTGCAAGATTAGACCCGAAGGAAGTAATGCCGAAGGTAGAAGCAATCCGCGCTGCCCAGAAAGCAGAGTTCGAAGCAGAGCAGAAAGCATTAGGCAAAGAAGTTGAGACAGAAGCAAAAGCAGATGCCACTGTCATCGACATTGAGCCAAAGGAAGAAATCACTTATGATGATTTTATGAAAATGCAGTTCCAGGTTGGTGAAATCATCGAGTGTAAGGCAGTAGAGAAATCCAAGAAATTACTGTGTTCACAGGTAAGAATCGGAAGCCAGGTAAAACAGATTGTATCCGGTATCCGCAAACAGTACACACCGGAAGAAATGGTCGGCAAGAAAGTTATGGTATTAGTAAACTTAAAACCGGCAAAACTTGCAGGTGTATTATCTGAAGGAATGTTACTTTGCGCAGAGGATGCAAATGGAGAATTAGCACTTCTGACACCGGAAAAGGATATGCCGGCAGGAGCAGAAATCTGCTAAGTATAAGATTTTCCGATTAGCTATATAAAGAACCCCCGGAAGAACCATTGCAAATTGATATGTACCCAGAATCCTGGACACATATTTATGAACTAGGCTGAACACATGGATGCT